>CAZUUP010000274.1:0-7814 GCA_964623105.1 uncultured Akkermansia sp. | reverse complement strand
GAGGACGCGGCCCGGGAACTGGCCCACGAGTTTTTTGCGCGCGTGCTTGAGCGGGGTTCACTGGGCGGTGCCGATCCGGCACGGGGACGTTTTCGTTCGTATCTGCTGGGCGCGCTCAAACACTTTCTGGGCGATCAGCGGGAGCGGGCCGCGGCGGCCAAGCGGGGCGGGGGAATGATTCCGGTGTCGCTTGATTCCGGGACCGACACTTCGCCGGGCTGCGATTTCCCGGATACTGCGGGTGCTCCGGCGGACCTTGTTTTTGACCGCCAGTGGGCGTTGACGTTGCTGGACCGGTCGCTACGGCAGTTGGCGGGAGAGTCCGACGCGGACGAACAGCGGGCGCAATTTGAGGCGTTGAAGCCGTGGCTCACGGGCGATCCCGGCGGCTCGCAGGCGGAAGTCGCGGCGCGGCTGGGGCTCAATGAAAACGCAGTGAAAGTGGCAATCCACCGGCTGCGAAAGCGTTTTCGGGAGGTGGTGAAATTGGAAATCGCCCAGACGGTGGCGGATGCCGCGGAGCAGCGCGCCGAACTGGATCATTTGATCCGCGTGCTGAGCGCCTGATCGTCTGGATCCGAAGGGAGAAGGGAAACCGCTGGCCGGCCTACTGGGCTGCGGCCTGAATTTTCTTCCAAGCCGCCAATGCGGACTGGAATTCAGCCAGACCTTCCGGGGGGATCACGCCGGTGTTGCGGCGAATCTCCTCCTCGACGCGGGTGACGAACCAGTCCACCTGCTCGCGTCGCGGGCGCAGGGGCCGGCCTTCGACTTCGAACCACCACGGTGCGGTGTGGGCGAAGCGGAAGCGGTTGCCGGGGCGGTCCTCGAAGCAGCGGACGGCGATCCAGGCAGAACTGGTGAATTCGACTTCGGCGGAGAATGCGCTCGTGAAGGAGCCGTTGGTCTGGACCTGATTGCCGGGGGCGATTTGGTGGACGACCTCGCCGTTGCGCAGGATTTCGATGCGGGCGAGACGCTGTTCGCTGAAGGCCTGACCGGTAACGCGGAGCGTGGGTTTGCCCTGGCCGGGATTGACGTTCAGCGAGGGGACGTTGGCGAGGAGCATGGGGCCGGTGGTGACGAAACTCCGGCCTTCGCCCAGACCGCGCATCCACGCGGTGTAGCTGAAACCTGTGGGGCAGTTGACGTAAACCCGGCTGAATCCGAGGGGAACGGGATGGACGCCGTTACCCGTGCTGGCGGTGGGGCGGAGGCGGAAGCCGCAGTTGAGGAGTGCGTACCATGTCTGGAGGTTGTAGGTGACCCAATCGCGCTCGGTTTCGCCGCCGCCGCCGGCGAGTTTCATCCAGGGCGGCGCGGGAATGCCGAAGCTGCGGACGGCGTACTCGGTGCGCCAGATGTGGTTGTTGGACAGTTCGAACAGGTCGAGGCCCATGACGGGCAGGATGGCGAACGACCAGGGCCAACTGTGTTTCTCCATGTCGAGCAGGGCACCCTCCGCCCGCGCCTGTTGCACGATCGGCCCGAGCGGGAGCGCGAGTTGCTGGAACGGGGTTTTGTGGTTGATGATGACGACGGCACCGAGGGTGTGGGTTTTCGCGCCGACCTTGAAGATTTCGTATTCCGTGTTGCGCGGATGCCAGGCGTGGGTGGCATCGATATTGACGGTCTCGTTGCCGAAATCGCCTTTCATGTTCTGCGGGCTCTGCGCGGGGGAGATGGTCGAGACGGTGGTCCAGTGGACCATCGGGTGGGTGACGTTCACATCCTCGGCCAGCAGGACGTTGGGCAAATCCGCGGGAACCCGGTGAACGTGGGTGTCACCGCTGAACCAGCCCCGGGCGGCCATGTCTGTCCAGCGCCGCAGGGGGAGGCGGAGTTGCACCGGGGCGGATGCGACGCTGAACTGGTTGGTCAGCGGGAAGTATTCCTTGCCGCGCTCGACGACCGCGGTGTAGCGGCCGGCGGGAAGGTCGGCCACGAATGGATGCGCCGAGAGCGTGGTGTGCATCTCGTTGACGGTCGCGCTGCGGAATTTCTCGTAGCGAACCGCGGTGCCGTTGGTGTTCGCCGAGCGGGCGAAAAACCATTTGCCGTCCTCGCGCTGCAAGTAGAGCCGGGCGGGCAGGACGATGCCGGAACTGGCATCGACGATTTCACCGGTGATGGGCACGAGGGCATCCGCGGCGGAGGCGAGCGTGGCGGAAAGGGTCAGGCAACCGCCGATGTTGCGGAGGAAACGTGAGAGCATGGGCCGAGTATAGGCGCCGAAGTGCGGGCGGGAAGTCGCGAGTGCGCGGGCAGGCGGAGAAGCGGGCGGGGGGCTCCGACAAGCGGGGGTAGGTTCAGTCTGGGCCGATGTTCAATCCGGCGCGACCGGCGAGCAGGCGCAGCAACTGGCCGCCGATGCGGCGGGCCAATTCGATCATTTCAGCCGCTTCACCCGTGGCCAGATGTCGCCGGCAGTTGAACTCCCACAGGGCGAGCCAGTGGTCGAGATGCGCGGGGCCAATCCTTAGTTTGAGATGGGCGGCGCCGAAGCCGCCGGCGTAAACGGATGGTCCGCCGGTTTGTCGCGCCCAGAACTGGCCGATCTTCTCGAGGTGCGCCGGCCAGTCGTGGATGTGGGCGTTGAAAATGGGGCCAAGCACGGCGTGTTGCCGGACGTCGGCGTAAAAATGCCGGAGCAGTTTCTGGATGCCTGGCTGTCCGCCGAGGCGCTCGAAAAGAGGAGCCGGGATTTCGGTGTCGGGGGTCATGGCGACGATGTTTCCGGTGGGGCGGCAGGTTCGTTCCATTGCAAGCGATAGAAACCCGCGGACAGCGGTTGGGAGAACTCGGTTGAGGCGGGGGTGGCAATCGTTGGCAGGGGAATCCATTGCGTACCGAGGGCAGTCGAGCGTTCCAGAATGGCGGTGGGCAGGAGGGCGGGCCAGCGGAGTTCGGGCGCGCCGGCTTTGCGTTCGATGCGCAGGCGGGGCGGGGAGTTGGAGGGAGCATAGACACGGACGTAATCCACGAGCAGTTGCTGGGGGAAGCTGGTGGTGGCGTCGGGAGCGCCGGGCCAGTTGCCGCCCACGGCGAGGTTGAGGAGAAGGAAGAACGGCCGGTCAAACACCCAGCGGCCGCCGGCGGGCACGTTGTTGGTGGCGAAGGCGAAATACACCCGGTCATCAACGAGGCAACGGATGCGGCCGGGTTCCCATTCCATGGCGTACAGGTGGAAATCGTCGGCATACGGGGTGGCGTTGGTCTGGAAATGGCCGATGCCGCCCGCGCCGGAGTAGCCGGGCCCGTGGACGGTGCCGTGGATGGTGCGAGGTTCGCGCCCGATGTTCTCGAGGATGTCGATCTCGCCGCAGGCCGGCCAGCTCACCTGGGTGATGTTGGTGCCGAGCATCCAGAAGGCGGGCCAGATGCCCTGGCCGCGGGGGATGCGGATGCGGGCCTCGAAACGACCGTAGGTCCAGGCGGCAAGTCCCTGCGTTTTCAGGCGCGCGGAGGTGTATTGACGGGCCTTTCCGTCCGTGCCGGTGAAGTCCTCGCGCCGCGCCTCGAGCACGAGATTCCCGTTTTCCACGCGGACGTTTTGCGGGCGGGAGGTGTAGCTTTGCAATTCGTTGTTGCCCCAACCGCCGCCGCCGAGGTCGAAGGCCCATTTCGAGGGATCGGGCGCGGAGCCGTCAGGCTGGGTGAATTCGTCGTGCCAGACCATTTGCCAGCGCTGGGAATCGGCACCCGAAAGGACCATTTCCGCGGAGAAGACTCCGAACAGCGCGAGGAGAAGGAACGGGCGGAGGCGGGGCATTTTTTGTTTCAGCACGTTGGAAATAGAGCGACGACTGGGGCGGGAGACAAGTTCCCATGCAAGGGAGTGCGGCGACAAGAAAAAGCCCGCGTCCTTGGGGGGGACGCGGGCGTGAATGCTGGCGGACTGGCCGCGGACTAGACCACCTTGGTCTTGCCGGGAACGGGCAATTGGTACATGCCGTCGGGACCGGGCTTGGACGGCGGGTCGAGCTTGAGGGCCTCGGCGAACGGGAGTTTGTCGATGTCCTTGACCATGGTGTCGCTGAGGGTGGATTTCACGGCGTCGTCCCAGTTGATTTCCTTGCCGGAGTAGGTGGCCATGCGTCCGAGGACGGAGGTCATGGAGCTTTCGGCGCCGTAGAAGGCCTCGTTGTAGGGCTTGTTGTTGCGGATGGCATCGAAGAGGTCGTCGTGTTCCTGCTGGTAGGGGTTTTTGCCCTTCTTCTCCTCGTCGCGGAAGCGCCAGGAGGCTTCGTTGCCGATGCCGCGGATGGTGTGGCCGCCGATGTTGACGACGCCCTTGGTGCCGACGGCGTGCTCCGAGACATCGTTCCAGCAGCCGAGTTGATGGCGGCACTGGCTGAAGCAGACGGAGCCGTCCTCGTAGGTGAATTCAACGACGTGGTGATCGAAGATTTCGCCGTAGTCCTTGCCCTTGCGGGTTTCGCAGCCGCCGTTGCCGCGGGCCTTGACGGGGTGGCCTTTCTTGAGCCAGTTGATGACGTCGAGGTTGTGGATGTGCTGCTCGCAGATGTGGTCGCCGCAGAGCCAGACGAAGTAATACCAGTTGCGGAGCTGGTATTCCATTTCGGTGAGCTTGCGTCCGGCCTTCTGTTCGAGACCTTCGCGGGGGTGGACCCAGGGCGTGTTGCCGTTCCAGTAGGCGCGCATGGCGACGATGTCGCCGGCCTGGCCGTCCCAGAGGCGCTTCATGGTTTCGAGGTAGCCGAGCTGGTGGTGGCGCTGGAGGCCGACGCCGACCTTGAGGTTCTTTTTCTTGGCTTCCTCGGCGGCGGCCATGACCTTGCGGAAACCGGCGGCGTCAACGCAGACGGGTTTTTCCATGAACACGTGTTTGCCCTGGCGGATGGCTTCCTCGAACTGCATGGGGCGGAATCCAGGCGGGGTGGCGAGGATGACGAGGTCGGCGGACGCAATGGCCTTTTTGTAGCCGTCGAAGCCGATGAACTGGTTTTCCTTGCTGACGTCCACCTTGTTTTTGTGGCGGTTGGCGAGCCCCTTGAGCGAGCCTTCCATGCGGTCGGGATGAACATCCGCCGCGGCGACGAGCTTCACGCTTTCGCCGGTGCTGAGCGCCTGGTCGGCGGCACCGGACCCGCGGCCGCCGCAGCCGACGAGGGCGACCTTGATGGTGTCGCCCGGGGAGGCGCCGAGGGCGATGCGTTCAATGGGAATGGTGCCCAGCAACGTGCCGGCGGTGGCGCCGGTTTTCAGGAAATTCCTGCGGGTCACGCCCTGCGGTGTGTAGGTGAAGATCTGTTTGTTCATGGTACGAGTTGATGTTGCGTTGACTGTTGGTCTCATCCGCCCGGCCGTCCGACCGCTTCCAGCCACTGTGCCGGTACTGCGGACCGGAGAATGGAGACGGGGGGGATTATTTCCTTTCCAGTGCGGTTGTCGAGAATTGGCTCGAAAAAAAGGGCGGACCGTGGGGGGAAAACCAAGCGGCGGTTGGCGGTTGGGGGCGAAATAATTGGCTAGCGTTGAGCGCCAGCAGTGTGAAAACTTTCGGTGTCTTCCAACGAAGTGATGGCAGTCGGCCCGGTGGATGTTTGTTTGGCCGCGGACGGTTGAACAGGTTAGTGTACCAGAACTTATGAGTGATGCAGGTGCAGGTTCGGCACAGTCCACGATGGAGATCGGGGAATGGAAGTCCATTGTCGCCCAGTTTCAGGAGCCGTCGCGATTACGGGCCAACTGGCAGGTGATCAACACGCTGGGGCCGTATGCGTTGATCTGGTATCTGATTTACCGCAGCCTGGAGTGGTCCTGGTGGGCGACGATTCCGCTGGCGATGGCCGCGGGGGCTTTGTTGGTGCGGGTGTTCATCATTTTCCACGACTGCGGCCACGGGTCGTTTTATGCCTCGCGACGGGCAAATGACATCATTGGTTTTTTCTGCGGATTGCTGACGTTCACGCCTTACTATCACTGGCGTTGGGAGCACTCGGTTCATCACGCGACCACGGGTGATCTGGACCGGCGGGGAACGGGGGACATCTGGACGATGACGGTGCAGGAGTATCTGGAATCGTCGCGATGGAAGCGGTTTGCCTACCGGTTGGCGCGCAATCCGTTCGTGCTGTTTGTGCTCGCGCCGGTGTATCTGTTCGTCATTGAGCAGCGGTTCCCCTCGAAGCGGGCGAGCCAGCGGGAGCGGGATTCGGTCTGGTGGATGAACCTGGCGATTGCGGTGTTTGTGGGCGGGATGGCGCTGACGTTCGGGATTTGGGAGTATTTGTTAATCCAGTTGACGGTCACGATGGTGGCGGGCGCCTCGGGGATCTGGTTGTTTTACGTGCAGCATCAATTCGAGGACGCTTACTGGGAAACGCGGGAAGAGTGGGATTACACGGAGGCGGCGCTCAAGGGCAGTTCCTACTACAAGCTGCCGCGCATCCTGCAATGGCTGTCGGGCAACATCGGATTTCATCACATTCACCATTTGAGTTCACGGATTCCGAATTACAACCTGGAGCGCTGCCACAATTCGCATCCGATTTTCCAGCAAGTCCAGCCGATCACCCTCAAGACGAGCCTGAAATCGATCAACGTGCGGTTGTGGGATACGGACCAGAGGAAGTTGGTCGGGTTCGGCGCCATCAAGGGCGTGCCGCGAACGCCGAAACCGGCGGAACGCGAAGGGAACGAGCGGAAGGAAACGGCCACGGCGGGGCGGGAGTAAGACGCCGTCGGGCGGGGGATCAACCTGCCAGCACGGGGAGGAGAACTGCTGCGGAGCCACTGGCAGGTGCCGGTGCCTGCGCGTGGATTTGGCGTTGGAATGAGGCTCCGGTTGGGTGCTGTGGGGATGCCGCGCCTTGCCGTTGCGCCAGACGCGTGGGTTGCCACTTGCCGCAGGATTTCCGGGCAATCTCCTGATCGCGTGAAAGTTTTTGCGGCGCGGCGTGTTTTATCGCTCGCCCCGTCCGGATGCTTCTGGTATCCCGATGCACCAGTCCACCAGTTCGAGGTCCGCGGTTGCGCGGGAATCAATCGTGTTGGGGTGTGGACTCAGCGAACCGAACGCCGGTCTGAGACAAACCGGCAGCAGCCCGAGTGGGTTCTGAATCAGCCGCCCGTCGCCTTGCATCATGTCCGCCACAGCCGCACCGACCAACGTCCGCCACCAGATCATTGCCGTCAGCATGTTGATGGCGTTCATCCTTTATCTGGACCGCATCTGTCTGGCCGAGATTGTGAAATCGGCGTCGTTCAAGACCGACCTGCCGTTGTCCAAGGAGGAAATTGGCCGGATTCTGGGGGCGTTCTTTTTCTCGTATGCCCTGTTTCAGGTGCCGACAGGATGGGCGAGCGATCGCTTCGGCGCGCGGAAGATGCTCACGGCGTATATCGTGCTGTGGTCGTTGTTCACGGGATTGACGGGGTTCATGTCGAGTTTCGCCGGACTGCTGGCGATGCGACTGTTGTGCGGCGCGGCGGAAGCGGGGGCCTACCCCACGAGCGGGGCGATCATCCGGCGGTGGATCCCGCTGCAATCGCGGGCAAAATCGAGCGCGATGGTGGCATTCGGCGGGCGCATCGGGGGAACCCTGGCGCCGTTCCTGACGGCCTGGATGGTGGTGCAACTGGGGCATTGGCGGCGGCCGTTGTGGATTGATGGTGTTGTGGGCCTGTTCATCGCGGCGATTTACTGGCATGTGGTCCGGGACCGGCCGGAGGAACATCCCGGATGCAATGCCGCCGAGCGGGCGATCATCGGGAATCCGCCGGTGGAGCCGCCGGTTCCGACGCGCGAGTTCCTCGGGATGATCGGGGCGTTCTGTCGGTCGCGCAGT
>CAZUUP010000273.1:0-7838 GCA_964623105.1 uncultured Akkermansia sp. | reverse complement strand
TCTGTCTCACCCGAGACTTTTTCTGTCCCACCCGAGACTTTGCGGCGGTTTCCGAGGAGGTATCCGAATGTTTGTGTTTGGGTCGGTTTCATTTTCCTACCGTTTCTCCGTCGCCACGGGCGGGGAGGTAAACCGTTCGCCAAACTTCAGCGCGAACTGCAGCGCCGCCGCACCCCAGTGCGTCGGCGGCCTTTTCCACTGTTTGACGATGTTCCGCAAGGCCAGATAAATCAGCTTGCTCGCCGCCGCCGCGTGCGGGAAGTGCCCCCGGTTCTTGATCACTTTGCGCACCTGCATGTTCAGGCTCTCAATCGCGTTGGTCGTATAGACCAGCTTCCGGATCTCCATCGGCCAGTCGTAAAACGGAATCACTTCCGTCCAGTTCCGCCGCCAGCTCGCGGCGATCTGCGGATACTTCTTCCCCAACGCGCTCTCGGCGAACTGGTCCAGCCGCAGGCCGCCTTCCTCGGCGTTGAGCGCCCGGTAGATCGTCTTGAGTTCCCCCGCGACCGCCTGGCGGTCCTGCCAGGAGCAATACTGCAGGCTGAACCGGGTCAGATGCACGATGCACGTCTGCACCGTTGTGCGCGGAAACACCGCCGCGATCGCCTCGGGAAACCCCTTCAGCCCGTCCACCACCGCCAGCAGGATGTCGTTGCAGCCCCGCAGACTCAGCTCCGTCATCACCTTCAGCCAGAACCGCGCCCCCTCGGTCTCCTCGATCCACAACCCCAGCACGTCCCGCGTGCCGTCCGGGGCCACCCCCAGCGCCAGATACACCGCCTGGTTCTTCACCGTCCCGTCGCTGCGGATCTTCACCCGCAGCGCATCAAAGAACACGATCGGATACATCCGTTCCAGCGGCCGCCCCTGCCATTCCACCACCTCGCCCAGCACCGCGTCCGTCACCGTGCTGATCAGATCATGCCCCACCTCCACCTGATACTGGTCGCGCAGCAGCCCCTGAATCTCCCGCACCGGCAACCCCCGCGCATACAGCGCGATGATCTTTTCGTCGAACCCATCAAAGCGCCGCTGCCCCTTGGCGATCAGCTGCGGCGTGAACGTGCCGTGCCGGTCCCGCGGCACCGCCAGCACCAACTGGCCGTCGGCCCCCAGCACCGTCTTGGCGCTGCTCCCATTGCGACAATTGCCCCCCGCGGCCGCCGGCACCCCGCCCCGGTCGTAGCCCAGATGATGCGTCAACTCCGCCCCCAGCGCCCGCTCCACCACCGCCTTGGTCATTCGGGCCAACAATCCCTCCTTGCCCAACAAATCCTCCGGCCCTGTGTAATGCTCCGCCAACCAGTGGTCAAACTGCGCCACCAGCGCCGGACTCAATTCCCGGTTCCCCTTATTAAAAGCCTCGGGTTCGGCCTTTTCCGGCTGCGGTCTTTCCGTCTTGTTCTTGCTCATGTGCTGTTCTCTCAGGTTTGTGACCCGCACACAAACATCCGGATAGGCTCGTTTCCGATCAATTCTTCCCCGTCTCCGATGACTTTGTGTCGATCACCCGAGACTTCTTCCGCGCCACCCGGCGTCGGCAATCAACAAAAAGTCATCCGGAACGACCACAAAGTCTTCCGGAACGAGTACGGTTTCATCGGGAACGACCACAAAACTATCCGGAACAGAGGCAAACTCATAGGGAACGCAAAAATTTTCCTGAAGAACGCCCACGAAGGCTCCCAAAGCCAGAACGAAACGTCCCGCACCCCACCCCAAGTCTCCGGCGCAAAACCCAACTCCATCGGAGTTCGGCAAAGGATCGTGGAGAACCCCGCCGCCTCCCGCCCTGCCCCGAACCAATCCCCGTAGCTCGACATTCCAATGTCGAGCCCGCCGCGCGGTCCCACAAATCCGATCTCTCCCCCCTTTCCCGCTGGGAGATGAAGCCGTAAAAGCCGCGTCCGGACACAGTAGTTTGCGCCCAATTGCCGACCAGCGTCCGAACCAATCCCCTCTCCCAGCGGGAGAGGGTAAGGGTGAGGGAGAACGCCCCGAGATTCCTAAACCATCCCCATCCCCCACCGACCTTCCACCCTTCGCCATCCATGCGCTCCCTGCACAAGCCATTCCCGCCCTCAGGCGATGAGTGAACCCCCGCTTTTTTCTTCCCTCCCCCAGCACAGCCCCGTCATCCTCCCGGCATGGCAAAGAAATCCAGCTCCCGCCCCGCCCCCAAATCTCCGCCCGCCAAAGTCCTCATCCCCATCGGCGACGCCACCGAGGTGATGGACACCCTCTACCCGATCTTCCGCATTCCCGAGGACGGACTGGAAGCCGTCGTGGCCGGCCCCGAGGCGCGCCTCTACCACGGCGTCATGCACGAGATTCCCCCGACCGCCAACGGCGAACCCAAGTGGGACATCACCCGCGAAAGCCCCGCCTACCACGTCCGCGCCACGATTGCCTTCAAGGACGTCAATCCCGACGAATACTGCGGCCTGTTCGTCTCCGGCGGCCGCGCCCCCGAATACCTCCGCTACGATCAAGATTTGCTCCGCCTCACCCGGCACTTCTTCGAGACCGGCAAACCCGTCGCCATGGTTTGCCACGGCATCGAAATTCTCACCGCCGCCGGCGTCATCCAGGGCCGCACCCTCACCACCGTCGCCAAGTGCAAGCTCGATGTCGAACAGGGCGGCGCCCGCTACGTGAACCAACCGTTTGTCATCGACGGCAACCTCATCAGCGCCCGCACCTGGCACGACAACTCCGTCCTTATGCGCGAATTCATGCGCCTGCTCCGCGAATATCGCGCCCGCTAGAGCGTTTCCATCAATGTCATAACGATCAGAACGCCCACCAACCCCTCACCCGGCCTTCGACCACCCTCTCCCCCATCAGATGGGGAGACGGACGGGGTGAGGGGCGACAGTCGCCAGCAAGGCTACATAATTCAGGCAAACGCTCTAAATCCGCCATTCCACATGCCGCCCTCCCTGAAACTCACCCGCCGCGATTTCCTCACCCGCTCGGCCGCCGCCCTTGGCGCCGCCCTCGGGGGAAGTTCCGCCCTCGCCGCCGCACCTCCCGCCGCCATCGGACTCGGCTTCAGCCTTTACGGCATGAAGTCCCTCCCCCCGGCCGCCGCCCTGAAAGCCTGCGCCGAGATCGGCTACGACAACGTCGAACTCGCCCTCATGCCCGGCTGGCCCACGGAACCCCGCCTCCTCTCCCCGACCGACCGGAAGCAGCTCGCCGCCACCCTCGGCCAGCTCGGCCTCAAGCTCTCGGCCCTGATGGAAAATGTCTCGCCGCTCGGCTCCGCCACCGAACACCAGCGCACTCTCGACCGCCTCGCCGCCGCCGCCGAACTCGGCCACGACCTTGCCCCCGCCGTCCATCCCGTCATCGAGACCGTTCTCGGCGGCAGCCCGGCCCAATGGGAAAGCGTCCGCCAGACCATGGCCGACCGTCTCCGCAGTTGGGGCGACCTCGCCGCCAAACACCAGACCCGCATCGCGATCAAGCCCCACGTCGGCGGCGCCCTGCATACTCCCGACGCCGCCCTCTGGTTGCTCAAGGAAGTCAACCACCCCTGGATCAAACTCGCCTACGACTTCAGCCACTACGAACTCCGCGGCTACGATCTCGCGACCACCATCAAAGCCCTGGCTCCCCACTCCGCCTTCATCCACGTCAAAGACAGCGAAGGCTCCGCCGCCAAGTTCAAATTCCTCCTGCCCGGCGAGGGCCGCATCGACTACGCCAAATACGCCGCCCTGCTCAAGGAGGTTTCCTACCGCGGCCCCGTCGTCGTCGAAGTCAGCGGCCTCATCTTCAACCAGAAAGGCTACGACCCCATCGCCGCCGCCAAGAAATCCCACGCCGCCCTCGCCCCCCACTTCCGTTCGTGAATCATCTCCGCCGGCAACTCTGCCGGCTTGCGCCCCGCCCGCTCACTTCGCCGTATATCCCCCGTCCACCGGCAGGTTCACACCCGTGATGTAGCCCGCCGCGTCGCTCAGCAAAAACACCACCGCCCCGCCCAGGTCCCGGCTGTCCGCCATCCGGTTCAGCATCGTGTGCTCGCAATACCGCTTCACGAACACCTCCGGTTGCTGATTGAAAAATCCCCCCGGCGACAGGCAGTTCACCCGGACATTCCGCGGACCGTACAACCCCGCATAAAACCGGGTCAGATTCACCATCCCACCCTTGTGAAAAAAATAATCCGGCGGCAGATCGCCAATCGCCGTCCCCTCGTACAACTCATAACTCGGCCCGATCATCCCCTGTATCGACCCGATGTTTACGATGCTCCCCCGCCCCGCCTCCGCCATCGCCTTCCCGAAAACGCGATGCATCAGCATCACACCCGTCGCGTTCACCCGCATTGATTCCTCGAACTGCGCCACCGTGCCTTTCGCCCCTTTCATCGGGCGCAACACCGAGTTGTTCACCAGTCCGTGCAGACAACCAAATCGCTCCTGCACCCGCGCCTGCAACGCGACCACCGATGCCTCGTCGCCCTGATCCAGAGCCTCTGCAAACACCCGGTGCCCCCGCGCCGTCTCCTCCCGCGCCACCGCGCGCACCTTCTCGAGGTTCCGCGATGCGATCACCAGCGTCGCGCCCGTCTCCGCCAGCGTCGCCGCCAGCCCGCGCCCATACAAACCCGCCGCGCCCGTCAGCAACACGACCTTCCCCTCCAGACTGAAGCTCGCCAGCGTCTTCATGATTTTTGGCCGTAAACCCCCGCCGCCACCACCGGCGGCACACTCTGATAATCCGCCACCATCTTGTTGAACGCCGCCCCCAGGCTCACCACATCCGATCCCAGATTCAGAATCCGCCAACCCTCCGCCTCCAGTTCCGCCCGTGGCGCGATCATGCCGGGCGACATCAGATACTTCCCGTTTTTCAACGCCGCCGCCGCCACCCGCTTCCGCGCCGCCACCACCTCCGGCGCCCCAATCTGCCCCGCCTTGCCGATGAGATGGCTGAAATCCCCCGGGCCAAACAGCAGCACCTCGAAACCCGGCACCGCCGCAATCTCCTCCACGTTGGCCAGCGCCTCGGGTGACTCGATCTGCAACACCAGAAACCGCTCGCTGTTGCTGTGCCGCGTGTATTCCGCCACCGGAATCTGACAGAACGCACCGTCGATGTTGCCGCCATCCATCGGCCGCCGCCCCAGCGGCATGAACCGCGTCATCTCCACGATTTTCCGCGCCTCCTCCGCCGTCGTCACATGCGGCACCATGATCGCCGTGGCATCCATCTCAAACGGCTTCACGTAATCGCTGTAGCTGCCCTTGCTCACCCGCACGATCGTGTCCAGATCATGCAACTTGGCCGCCCGCACCTGGTTCTCGAGGTTCGTCCAGTCATTCGGCACATGCTCATTGCACAGCCACACCGCCGACGCTCCCGACAACCCCGCCATCTCGACGATCCGCGGATCATTCAGGTTGAGCTTGAAAGTGCCAGGATTCTTGCCAGCGCGCAGTTCGCGCAACACCCGGGAAGGACGAAGTTTCATGTGGTCGTCATCCTGCCCCGCCCGCCGGCCCCTTGCCAACCCCCGAAATCGCCCCGCACCCGCCGCCGCACGAACGTCCGATCCGCTTCAACTCTCCCCGTCTCCCACGCCCCAATTCTCCTTCCCTTAAGTCCACCTCCCGCGTATCCCTTCCCGCAGCCGCCAGTGACTGGCAGACTGCCGCCTTAAACCGCCCCGTGGTCCGGCCATGGAATACAAACCGCTAAACGTCCTGCACATCGAGGACGACGAAGCCCAACGCGAGACGCTCCGCCTGCTGCTCGACGCCGGCCGCCCATCGGGCTTCCGCCTCATCCAGGCCGCCACACTCGAGCGCGGCCTTGCCTGCCTCGCCCAACACCCTTTCGACCTCGTCATCCTCGATCTCAACCTCCCGGACAGCGCCGGCGAAATCACCCTCCAGACCGCCCTCCGCCACGCCGGTCACATCCCCGTCATCGTCCTCTCCGGCAACGACTCCGACACCCTCGCCAGCCAGCTTGTCCACGCCGGCGCCCAGGACTTCCTCGTCAAGGGCCAGATCACCCCGCGCCTTCTTCTCCGTGCCATTCACTACGCCATCGAACGCAAACGCTCCCAGCTCTCCCTCCTCGAATCCGAAGCCTTCTACCATTCGCTCGTCGAAAACCTCCCGCCCAGCATCATGCGCAAGGATCTCGACGGCCGGTTCACCTTCGCGAACCGGAATTTCTGCGCCGCCCTCGGCCGCCCCCTCGGCGCCATTGTCGGCCGCACCGACTTCGACTTCTTCCCCGCCGAACTCGCCAGCAAATACGTCGCCGACGACCGCCAGGTCATCGCCACCCGCACCACCATCGAAACCATCGAGGAAAACCTCACCGCCACCGGTGAACGACGCTACGTTCACGTCATCAAGAGCCCCATCCACGACGCCGCCGGCCGCATCATCGGCACCCAGGGCATCTTTTGGGATGTCACCGCGCGCGAACTCGCCGAACAGCAAATCCAGGCCGCCAACGAACAGCTTCGCAAATCCCACGAGGAACTTCGCCAGGCCCAGGCCAGCCTGATCGAGGCCGAACGCCTGCAATCCGTCGGCCTCCTCGCCGCCGGCGTCGCCCACGAAATTAAAAATCCCCTCGCCATCATCCAGATGGGCGTCGATTACCTCACCCGCAACTGCGACCAACGCAACCCCGCCACCCGTGGCGTCCTCGAGGACGTCTCCGACGCCGTCAACCGCGCCGACGCCATCGTCCGTGATCTCCTCAACCTGTCCCGCCCCGGCTCGGTCGCGCTGCAACCCGAGGACCTGCACGAAGTCATCGACAGCGTGCTGAGCCTCGTCCGCCACGAAATCACCCGCAACAACGTCACCGTCACCCGCGAGTTCAGTTCGCAGGACACCACCCTCCTGTGCGATCGTGCCAAAATCACCCAGGTCCTCGTCAACCTCTGCACCAACGCCTGCCACGCCACGGAAACCTGCGGCACCCTCACCGTCCGCACCCGCACCCGCGCCATCGACCCTGAAGACTTCAAACGCGCCGCCGGCTCCCGGCAGGCAATCCAATTCCAACCCGGCGACACCGTGATCGAAATCGAGATCGACGACACCGGCCCCGGCATCCCCGAAGAAAACCTCGGCAAACTCTTTGTCCCCTTCTTCACCACCAAACCCACCGGCCTCGGCACCGGCCTCGGCCTCACCACCGCCCGCAAGATCGTTGAATCCCACGGCGGCGCCATCCGCCTCCAAAACCGCCCCGACCGCGGCCTCCGCGTCACCCTCCACTTCAAAACCTGAACCCCATCCCCTATGAACAAACACCGCATTCTCATCATCGACGACGAACGCCCCATGACCCGCATGGTCCGCCTCAACCTCGAGGCCACCGGCCGCTACGAAGTCCGCGAGGAAAACTCCAGCTTCAACGCCCTCACCGCCGCCCGCGAATTCCGCCCCGACCTCATCCTCCTCGACGTCATCATGCCCGGCGCCGACGGCGGCGAAGTCGCCGCGCGCTTCCAGGCCGACCCCACCCTCGGCCGCATCCCCATCGTCTTCCTCACCGCCACCGTCTCCCCCAAGGAAGCGGGTAAAGGCGGACTCATGAGCGCCGGCATGAAATTCCTCGCCAAACCCATCAGCCTCGCCGGCCTCGTCGCCTGCCTCGAAGAATACCTCGGCAAACCCGCCCCAACCGCTCCCACCGCCCCCGGAACGCCCCCCGCCTGATCCGTTCCCTCCATCCACGCACCGTTGCCACGAGCGGCCTCACCGTCGCCCAGTGTCCGGACGGCGTTGCTGAACGCCCTGAGCCATCAATCTCAGCCCTTTGGAAGCCACCCGCGGCTCCGCCAA
>CAZUUP010000272.1:0-7839 GCA_964623105.1 uncultured Akkermansia sp. | reverse complement strand
GCCGAGCATTAACCAAGCGCCCGTCCCGGCACAAACAATTCCCACAGTTGCGCCGGTGCCGAGCCGTGCCACGTTTTCAAGACTCCGGTCGCCCGCGCCCGGGTAAACTTGCTCATGAACACACTTCCGTCATCGCTCGGCCTGGCTCTTTGGATGGCGCTCTGCTTTGGCGCCCCGGCAGTTGGCGCCTTCACGCCTCCGGGCGCCTGGTATGCGGAACTGCGCAAGCCCGCCTGGAATCCCCCCAACTGGATCTTTGGCCCGGTCTGGACGGTCCTGTACCTCCTGATGGCCGTCGCCGCCTGGCTCGTCTGGTGCCGCGGCGGGTTCGCGGCCCAACGCCTGCCTCTGACGCTGTTCCTCGTCCAGCTCGCCTTCAACGCCGCATGGACGCCCTGTTTTTTCGGCGCACGCAATCCCGCCCTAGCGTTGGCCGACATCGTCCTGCTCTGGCTCAGCCTGCTGGCGACCGTCGCCACCTTTTTCCGGGTGCAGCCGGGTGCGGGCTGGTTGCTGGTGCCCTACTTGGCGTGGGTTTCCTTCGCCGCGCTGCTGAACTTCACGCTGTGGCGGATGAATCCATGAGACGAATGCCCGGTGCATGTCGCAGCACCCTGCTGCCGACTATGGCAGCGCCACCGCGCGGTAGAAGCGGGTTCCCGACACCGCCGTGGTGTCCACAAACAGATACGGACTGCTCGTCAGCGTGACAGTGGTCAACGGCGTCCAGACCGTGAGGTTCGGGTTGGAATTGAGGAAGGTCGTGTAATCGATCCGGTACTGGCAGCCGATCGAGCCTTGGATCGTCAGGCCGGCGTACAGCGCGATATTGATGGCCGCCGGGTCGCATTCGCACTGGGTGCGGATCGTGTGGTTGAGGGTGTCGGCCACGTAGAGCTTGCCGCCCGGCCCCACGGCGATGCCACCGGGATTGTTGAAAAGCGCGCCGCTGCCGGTGCCGTCCGTGCTGCCGGGAAACTGCGTGCAGGGTTCCGATCCTGCCTGGGCCGGCCTTCGCCAAGGTCTTCGCCGCTGTTTCGCGCTGCCGATGGACGGTTTCCTTCTCGCCCTGAGGTACTTCGCGAAGTAACACTTCTTCGGAAATGCCGTGCCTTTATTTATGAAAGCCCTGGTCAAAAAAGAACGCCGCCCCGGCCTCTGGTTGGAAGATGTCCCGGCGCCCGCCATGGGCATCAATGACGTGCTCATCCGCGTCCGCAAGACCGGCATCTGCGGCACCGACCTGCACATCTACAAATGGGACGCGTGGGCGCAGAAGACCATCCCGGTGCCGATGGTGGTAGGGCATGAATTCGTCGGTGAAGTGGTTGAGGTCGGCTCAAACGTCTCGGACTTTCACACCGGCGAGATCGTGAGCGCGGAGGGTCACGTGGTCTGCGGGCGCTGCCGCAACTGTCTCGCGGGCCGGCGGCATCTTTGCAAAGACACCTCCGGCATCGGAGTGAACCGCCCTGGCGCATTCGCTGAGCTCATCTCTGTTCCCATGACCAATGTCTGGCATCACCGCCCCGGCGTGGATCTCGAAGTTGCCTCGATCTTCGACCCGTTTGGCAACGCCGTTCACACCGCGCTTTCCTTCGACCTGCTCGGCGAGGACGTGCTCATCACCGGCGCGGGCCCGATCGGCATCATGGGCGCGGCAATCGCGAAGCATGCGGGCGCGCGCTACGTTGTCGTCACCGACGTGAACGACCACCGGCTCGCGCTCGCGAAGCAGATGGGCGCCACCGTCGCCGTGAACGTGCAGCGGGAGAAATTGCGTGACGTGCAGGCGCAGCTCGGCATGAAGGAAGGCTTCGATGTCGGCCTCGAAATGAGCGGCAGCCCCGCGGCGTTTCGCGACATGATCGAGCAGATGGCGCACGGTGGCAAAATCGCGATGCTCGGCATTCCCTCCGAGCCGATGCCGATCGACTGGAACAAGGTCATTTTCAACATGCTCACGATCAAAGGCATTTACGGACGCGAGATGTATGAGACGTGGTATAAAATGTCCGTGATGCTCGAGAGCGGCCTCGACATCCGGCCGGTCATCACACATCGCTTTCACTACACGGAGTTCGAGCAGGGCTTCGAGGCGATGCTCTCGGGCAACTGCGGCAAGGTGATTCTCGACTGGCACGCAGCTTGAGCCACGGATTGAACACGGATGAAACACGGACAAAACTCGGACCGCAAAACGGATCGGTTCCGTGTTTAATCCGTGGCCGCAGAACCTCGATCACTTCTGATGAACACTGCATTTCGCGACCATCTCACCGGCCAGCTCGACGCCATCCGCGCCGCGGGCACCTACAAGCGCGAGCGTGTCATCCTCACGCCGCAGGGCACGACCATCCGCGTGGCCGACGGCCAGCCGGTGCTGAACCTGTGCGCGAACAATTACCTCGGCCTCGCGCAGCATCCCGACGTGAAGGCCGCCGCGCACGCCGCGCTCGACGAATGGGGCTACGGCTGCGCGAGCGTGCGGTTCATCTGCGGCACGCAGGGCGTCCACAAACAGCTCGAGCAAAAGCTCAGCGAGTTTCTCGGCACCGAGGACACGATTCTCTACGGCTCGTGCTTCGATGCGAACGGCGGCCTCTTCGAGACGTTGCTCGGTGCGGAAGACGCAATCATCAGCGACGAGTTGAACCACGCCTCGATCATCGACGGCATCCGCCTCTGCAAGGCGCAGCGCCATCGCTACCGCAACAACGACATGGCCGATCTCGAAGCGAAGCTGAAGGAGGCTGACGCGAACAAAGCGCGCTTCAAGCTGATCGCGACCGACGGCGTGTTCTCGATGGACGGCACCATCGCGAACCTCCGCGCCATCTGCGACCTCGCGGACAAATACAATGCGCTCGTGATGGTGGATGACTCACACGCCGTCGGCTTCATGGGCCGCACCGGCCGCGGCACGCCCGAGCATTGCGACGTGCTGGGCCGCGTGGACATCCTCACCGGCACGCTCGGCAAGGCGCTTGGTGGCGCGAGCGGAGGCTACACCAGCGGACGCAGGGAGATCATCGAACTCCTCCGCCAACGCTCGCGTCCCTATCTGTTCAGCAACACCCTCGCGCCCACCATCGCCGGCGCGTCGCTCAAGGTGCTCGAACTGCTCACGCAATCCACCGCCCTGCGCGACAAGCTGGAGGCGAACACCAAATTCTTCCGCGACGGCATGGGCAAACTCGGCTTCACCATTCTCCCCGGCACACATCCGATCTGCCCTGTGATGCTCGGCGACGCCGCCCTCGCCACGAAATTCGCCGACGCGATGCTCGCGCACGGCGTTTACGTCATCGGCTTCAGCTACCCCGTCGTGCCGCAGGGCAAGGCCCGCATCCGCACGCAGATCAGCGCCGCGCACTCGCGCGAGGAGCTGGCCGGTGCCGTCGAGGCTTTTGCCCGCGTGAAAGGGCAGTTGGGCGTCTGATTCGCCCAATGCCGTGCCGGCCCCGGCGCAGTGGAAGGGTCGCGGCGCCATGCGGACGACACACGCCTCGCGTGCCTTGTCCTTTCCGAACAAATTCGAGATGCGCAGGCAGGTGGAGTGGAATCGCAATCACCGCTTGATATTCGGGAGCGGGGTTGGCAGAAGTGGGTTGAAGCAAGACCTTGAACCGCCGTCCCCGTTCGAACTGAGCCGAAAGGCTGATATTGGGAACGAATGTGAGGGCGGAGGGAATCTGAGTCCGCACGACAAAAAGCGCCCCATTATGAAAGCAAAACCCTCAGCGAAACCGGCCGCCTCCAAAGCCAAACCAGCCGCCGCGAAGGCCGCCCCGCGCCCGGCGCTGCGGTTCAAGACCATCGTGGTGCCAACCGATTTCTCCGCGGCCTCCCGCACGGCGCTGGATTACGCGGTACCGCTGGCGCGCGAACACGGCGCCAAAATCGTTCTGGTTTACGTGATCGAGCCGCGCATCTACCCGGAAAACATTCTCATCCCGCCGGCCCTCGAGCCCGAGAACGTGGCCTTGACCAAGCAGGCCCGCCTCAGCCTCGAGAAGTTCCGCGCCCAGCATGTCGATGCCGATGTCGCGTCCGAGGCGGTCGTGGCACTCGGCAAGCCTTTCGCCGAAATCGTCAGCACCGCCAAGGCCACGAAGGCCGACCTGATTGTGATGCCCACCCATGGCTTCACCGGCTTGAAGAAAATTCTCATCGGCAGCACGGCCGAGCGCGTGGTCAGCCATGCCCCGTGCGCGGTTCTGATCGTTCGCGGCGTGTAACCGCAAGCCCCCTGCCGCCACCGGCCGCCTCCCGGGGAAATGGAGGGGGTTGGCCAGTCTCATGAGCCAAGAGCTTTTGCCCCTGGTTGCGCCGCGCGTCGTGCCCGCGCTGGATTTGGATTTCCGTCCCTCCGTGCTGGCGACGGCCGCGTTCCGCGCGGCGGCCCGAGCGGCCGGGCAGGCCCGGCCGGTCCGGCTGGCCTTGGAGCAGGCCGACGGCTCGGTGTCGCATTTCAACACGGAGTTGTTCGCCGAGGGTACGCCCGGAGCGGCCGGCAACTTCGCCTGTCTGGAACGGCTCGTAAAATTTCTTCTTTGGAGCCGCGGTGGCTGGCGGATTCACCTCGACGCTCCACAGCATCTGGGTGATCAGCTTGCCCGGCACTTTCGCGAGACGGCCACCGGCCGGTTTGATTCCCATATCATTGGCGAGCGCATTTATGACCATCCGCTCACGGTGGTCGTGACCGCCGAACTTCCCGCCGCCCGCGCGAACACCCAGCCGCTGGGGCGTCATCTCGAGGGCTGCCGCATCGGCTTCGACCTGGGCGGCAGCGACCGCAAAGTGGCCGCCGTCATTGATGGCTCGGTGGTGTTCAGCGAGGAAACGGTGTGGGACCCCTACTTCCAGTCGGACCCGCAGTATCATCTGGATGGCATTATGGATTCGCTCCGCCGGGCGGCGGCTCATCTGCCACGGGTGGATGCCATTGGCGGCAGTGCGGCGGGGGTGTACGTAAACAGCCGGGTCAAGGTCGCCTCGTTGTTTCGCGGTGTGCCGGCGGACGTTTTCGACCGGCGGGTGAAAGACATCTTCCGCGAGGTCCAGCGGGCGTGGAATGGTGTGCCGTTAGAGGTCGTGAATGACGGCGAAGTCACCGCGTTGGCAGGCTCGATGGCGCTCGGGCGGAACGCCGTCCTGGGCATTGCCATGGGCACGAGCCTTGCCGCGGGCTATGTGAATCGCGAAGGAAACATCACCTCGTGGCTCAACGAACTGGCCTTCGCGCCGGTGGACTACCGGCCGGATGCGCCGCGGGACGAATGGAGCGGCGACTTCGGCGTGGGCGCGCAATACCTTTCCCAGCAGGGGGTCGGGCGGTTGCTGGGCCCGGCGGGCATTCCGGCGGACCCCGGTTTGCCGCTGCCGGAGAGGTTGAAACTGGTGCAGTCCCTCATGGTCCGGGGTGACGAGCGTGCGCGGAAGATTTACCAGACCATCGGCACTTATCTCGGTTACGCGGTCGCCCACTACGCCGATTTTTACGACTTCGACAACGTGCTGATTCTTGGCCGGGTAACCAGTGGTCCGGGCGGGGACGTCATCATCGCGGCAGCACGGGAGGTGCTCCGGGTGGAATTTCCAGCCGTGGGGGCGCGCGTCGTCTTCCATGTGCCTGATGAGAAGGAGAAGCGGCACGGGCAGGCGGTGGCGGCAGCAAGTCTGCCGCGGTTGCGGTAGCGCGGGGCGTGAGTGCGGCCGGGCCGGGGCAAGTTCGGCTTGGACATTCGCGGCGGCCCGTAATCCAATGGACGGTGGTGATGCAAACCGATTTCGCAGTCAGCGGCCACTGGACGGGCGCGTTTGATCCCGAGCGCCTGCGGGAATGGGCGACGGGATTGCGCGCCCAGTTGCGCGCCCCAACGGTCACGCTGGGGCTGGTGTTCGTGGCCCCCGGATTTTTTGACCAGGCGGAGGAGATTTTGGAAATCCTGCGGGTCCACGGGCGGGTGCCATTGCTGGCGGGTTGTTCGAGTCCGTCGTTGATTGCCGGCGACCAGGAGTTTGAACGCGCGGCGGGAATCGTTCTGGGACTGTATCATTTCCCGGGCGGCTCGGTGCGGGCGCATCATTTCACCCAGGAACAGGTCGAGGACGGAGAACTGCCGAGCTACTGGCCGCGCGTCACCGGCGTCGAACCCTCCGCATGCAACGGCTGGCTGGCCTTTGCCGATCCTTTTCACCTGGATGCCGAGCGCTGGTTGCGCCAGTGGAATCACGCCTACGCTCCGCTCCCGATCACCGGCGGCCTGGCGACCGGCGCCCCGGCCACTCCCCGGACCCAGGTGTACCTCAATGACGCAGTGTTCGAAAATGGCGGCGTCGCCCTGTCGTTCCATGGGGACGTGGGACTGGAGACCATGATCTCGCAGGGCTGCACGCCGATTGGCGAGACCTGGACCATCACCAAGGCCGAGCGCAATTTCATCCACAGCATCGGTGGCCGGCCGGCGTTCGAGGTCCTGAACGAGACGTTCAACGCGCTGCCCAAGCGGGTGCAGACCCGGTCCCGGGGAAACATTTTCGTGGGCCTGGCCATCGACGAATACCGTGAGGACTTTCATCGCGGGGATTTTCTGGTGCGCAACCTGATCGGCGCCGACCCGGCGCACGGCAGCCTCGCCATCGGCGCGTTGCCGCGAGTCGGGCAGACCGTGCAGTTCCAGCGACGCGACGCCGAGGCGGCGACCGAGGATCTCACGGAGCTTCTGGAGCGGACCCGCGGCCGGCTGGCGGGCCGGACCGTTTACGGGGCGTGCCTCTGCTCGTGCAACGGCCGGGGCGAGGGCCTCTTTGGCGGGAGCGGGCACGATGCCGGCCTGGTGAGCGAAAAACTGGGAATACCGGGAATTGCGGGCTTTTTTTGCAACGGCGAAATCGGCCCCGTCGGCAGCAAGAGTTTCCTCCACGGCTATACAGCCTCGTTGGCCGTGTTCGCGCAAAAGGCCCGATGACCGCGGACGGCGAGAACCTGTCCCGAAGCATGAACGCCAAGCACCCCGACTTGATCAGTCCTGTCCCTGCCGCTGCTCCGGCGCCGCCGCCGACGCTCATCCGGCGCCTGCACTCTGCCACGGAACGGCTGGATTTGGCGGCGTGGTTTCCGGTGCGGCAACCGCTGGAAATTGAGCTGGGCAGTGGTGACGGCTCGTTTCTCGCCGCTTATGCCCGGGCCAATCCCGCGCGGAATTTTGTGGGCATCGAGCGTTTGCTCGGGCGAATCCGGAAGCTGGACCGGAAAGGCCTGCGGGCGGGCCTCCAGAACCTGCGCCTGCTCAGCATTGAAGCCGGTTACTTTCTGAAATACCTCGTCCCTGCTGGCAGCGTCCACGCGCTGCATGTGTATTTTCCGGACCCGTGGCCGAAGCGGAAACACCGCAAGCATCGTCTGATTGCCGAGGGTTTTCCGGCGCTGGTCCGCACGCTTCTGCTGCCGGGCGGAGTTGTTTATCTGCGGACGGATCATGCGGATTATTTCCTGCAGATGCAGCGGGTGTTCCGGTCCGGCGTCGGCTTCCAACCGGTCGAGACCCCGCCCGAGTTGGCGGCGGTGGTGACGGATTTCGAGCGAACTTTCAACGCCCGCGGCGTGGCGACTTTGCGGGCGGCGTATCAGCGGGTGGCCTGAGAACAGGAATAAAAATCGCGGAAACCTTTGCCAGCGGGGCAGCTGCGGGCGGGCTTTGGCCCCGTCATTCAGCATGGGGATACAGCCGGCAAGCGTCCCGGGTTCGACTCGGAAAACTCGGGCGCGATCGATCTGTAACCTATTGATGGCAGGAAACTTGTGCGCAGGTTTTAGGGCGTAATAATTTC
>CAZUUP010000271.1:0-7862 GCA_964623105.1 uncultured Akkermansia sp. | reverse complement strand
GGACGGCGGGGCGTTCCGGGGGGTTGCCGCGGTTGGGGACGACGGTCTGGCAGAGGAGGTTTTGGGAGTCGGGCATCCACTGGAAGCCGGGGCCGAAGATGGTATTGAGAGCGATATTGCGAAGGCGATAGAAGACGCCGCTGGTGGCGTCGGCGACCCACAGTTCGACGGTGTCGGCCTGATAGCTGGTGACGGCGAACATTTTGCCGTCGGGGGACCAGAGGGGGAAGCCGAGGTAGGAGCCGGAGGGAACGGGGAGGGATTTTTCGGCGCCGGTGACGATATTCTTGAGGGTCAGGCCGACGTAGCGGGGTGGGCGGTGGGGGCCGTTGCTGAGGGGATTGATGCGGTAGCCGGCGAGGGCGACCATGGGTTGGGCCAGTTCGGAAACGGCGGGGTAGAGGGAGCCCTGGACGAGGACGAGCCGGTCACGCTTGGGGCTGAGGGAGACGAGGGGCGTCGGGGATGCGTCGAGGATTTCGCGCATGACCGCCGGGGCTTTTTGGTAGCGTTCCTCGGTGGCGGCGTGGGCGGTGTGGCGCAGGAGGCTGGCGGCGGGGGATAGAACAGCCAGCAGCGCAGCCAGAAGGATGGCTGGGTGCATTCGAGCGCGACGCGGCTTCATCATGCAGTTCTTTGGGGCGACCCCGAAGAAGGTCGCAGAGAACGGGGGAAACTTCAACCTCGAAAGGGAAGTGTGTTTGGGTGCGATGCCTTGCGGAGCTTTTGCAAGAATTGCGAGCGACAGGCGCAGGACCCCTCGGTGACGGCAGGGCAGCGGGGGCGTGGGGAGGGTCGCGCGCCTTGGCTGTGCGGTCCCCCGCCTCACTCACGGAGGTATAAAGCGGAGGGGACGTCGGCCTTCGGTGCGGCGAGCCCCGCTCCTGGCGCGGGTTTGCGGTTTTCCGGCGGCTTCGGGGTGCGTGGGGGCGGTCAGCGGCCGAGGAATTTGTCGCGGCCGGCTACGAGGGCGGCCATTTTGCGGTCGGCGACGGTGCGGTGGAGCATCCAGAAACCGCAGTCGGGGTGGACCCATTTGACGCGGGCTTCGCCGAGGATTTTGACGGCGTGGGCGATGCGCCCGGCGACCTGGTCGGGGGTCTCGACTTCGTTGTCCTTGATGTCGATGACGCCGAGGCCGAGGGCGATGTCGGGGCGGAGGTCCTTGAAGACTTCGAGTTCGTCGTAGCCGCGGCGGGCGAATTCGAGGACATAGTGATCGACGGCGAGAGAGTTGAGGAAGGGAAGCAGGTTGCGCCAGAGGCCGCACTGGATGCTCTGGCCGCCGTAATTGCCGAAGCAGAGGTGGGCGGCCTTCTGGCCGCGGGCGGCGCTGAGGACGCGGTTGATGGGTTCGTGGGCCCAGGAGGCGTCCTCGGCGTGGCCGGTGAGGTTGGCTTCGTCGAGTTGGATGACGGGGGCGTCGATTTCGGCGACCTGCTGGCGGAGGATTTCGGCGAGGGCGTGGGTGAGTTCGCGGAGGTTGGCGTAGTGGGAGTTGAGGAGGGTTTTGGCGAGCATGTAGGGGGAGGTGACGGTGAATTTCAGCGGGCGGGTGGTGAGGCCGCGGATGAAGTTCCAGGCACCGAGGAGGTCGAGGGTGCCTTCCCCGAGCGGTCCGCGAACGGCGCCGGCAGGCTGGGTGCGAAAGCCCATGCCGGGCTGGCGGCGGAAGGCGGCGACGTCCTCGCGCGTGAGGCGGGGATCGATGCCGGCGAGGGGGCGGATGAAGTACTCGATCATGCCGTTGGTTTCGGGATGACTCACGTTGAAGCGGGAGAGTTCGCCGTCGGCGATGACGTCGAGCCCGGCGAGTTCCTGGGTTTTGAGGACGACGAGGATGGCGTCGCGGAGGTTGGGGGTGGTGGGAAAGGCGGCGAGCCAGGCGGGGACCGGGTAGCTGCCGACGACGGTGGTTTGAATGGTCGGGATGGGCATGGGCGGGGTGGTTGGTGTTCGGCGGGAGTTTCGAAGGCGGGAGGAGGGGTTGTCAAAAGAGAAAACGCTGGAAGGCGGGGATGCGGGGTGATCGCCTTGCCAAACGGTTGGGGAACGGTTAGCAACTGCGCGCATGAAACCGCACGCCCTCGTCGTGGATGACGAAGAAACGATTTGCCGCGTCTTGAAAACTTTTCTGACGCATAGGGGTTTCCGGGTGACGACGGCGGGTTCCTCGGCGGCGGTGCAGCGGGAGTTGGCGCGGCAGCGCTTTGATCTGGTGACGCTGGATGTGGACCTGGGCGGGGAGTATGGGCTGGGGTTGATGCCGGTGATTGGGGAGGCCGATCCGCCGCCGCCGGTGATTGTATATTCGGGGGTGGGGGCCGATTCGGAACTGGCCAACCTGGCGCTGGCAAAGGGGGCGGTTGCATTTGTGAGCAAAGGGGATTCGCTCGCGGTGCTGGGAGAGGCGGTGAGGCGGGCGGTCCCGGCGGCAGCCTCAGCGGCGGGCCGGGGAGCGGGCAATTGACCGGGGGCACGATGATGAGTTCGACGACGGTCCCTTTGTTGCCGGAGGATCCTGAGCTGCGGGCGCGCGAGTTGCGTTTGCAGGCGATGAAGGCGTTAACGTCGCGGCTGGCGCATGACTTCAACAATTACCTGACGCCGATTCTGGGGTATGTGACGTTGATCAAGGAGGCCGCGGGTGCGGGAACCCAGGCGGCGCAGTATGCGGAGGCGATCGAGCGGTCGGGGCGGAAATCGGAGGCGCTGCTGGACACGATCATGACGGCGGTCCGACCGGAACGGCGGTGCGCACCAAGGGAGACGAATCTGACGGAGTTGCTGGGCGGGTTGCTGGCGCAGTGGGAGGCACAGATTCCGCCGAGCATCCGGGTGACGGTCACGAAGGAGTTTGCGCCCTGCACGCTGGTGGTGGAGGCGACGCACTGGCAGACGGCGTTTCAGGCTTTGCTGGCGAATGCGCGGACGGCGCTGCCGACGGGCGGTGCGCTGGCGGTTCGCCTGGCGGACTGCGCGCTGGATGCGGCGACGGCGGCGCGGTTGGGAATGGCGGCGGGGCCGGCACACGTGCTGACGGTGGCGGATGACGGCATTGGCATGGGGCCGGAAACGCTGGCGCAGTGCCTGAATCCATTGTTCAGCACGGGGCCGCGCGGAGTGACGCTGGGGGTGGGGCTGACGGCGGTACACAGCACGGCGCGGATGCACGGCGGGCAGGTGATGGTGACGAGCGAGCCGGACCGGGGCACGAGCGTGACGGTGTGGTTCCGGGCGCTGGCGGTGCCGGAGCGCGCGGTGGCAGCCGGGGGTGGACAGGCAGCAGGGGGGACGGGCAAACGGGTTTTGGTGGCGGGGTGCGAGACGGTGTTGCAGGAGGCGCTACGGAGCCGGTTGCAGGAGGCGGGCTACATGGTTCATCTGGCGCCGGACGCGGCGCAGGCGCGGAAGCTGGTGGGAAAACATGCGGCGAGCATGGCGTTGGTGGTGGTGGACCAGCAGTTGCCCGGGATGCCGGGGAGCGAATTTGTGCAGCAGGTCCGGCGGGAGCACGCGGAGCTGCCGTTGTTGTTGTTGACGCTGGAGGGGGAAGTGGCGGTGGGCGAGGTCGCGGCGGGGCGGTATGCGGAAATGAAAAAGCCCTTCCGGTGGAAGGGCTTTTGGGAAACGGTCCGCGCGCTGGCGGGTTGATCAGGCGAGGACTTCCTCGTTTTCGAGGAAACCTTGCAACTGGCGGAGGCGGGTGGGGTGGCGCATCTTGCGGAGGGCCTTGGCCTCGATCTGGCGGATGCGTTCGCGGGTGACCTTGAACTGCTTGCCGACCTCCTCGAGGGTGCGGGAGTAGCCGTCGCCGAGGCCAAAGCGCAGTTCGAGGACCTTGCGCTCGCGGTCGGTGAGGCTCTCGAGGACGTCGCCGAGTTTGTCCTTGAGCAGCATGTAGCTGGTCATTTCGGAGGGATTCTCGGCGGCCTTGTCCTCGATGAAGTCGCCGAAGTTGGTGTCCTCGCTGTCGCCGACGGGGCTTTGGAGCGAGATGGGTTGCTGGGCCATCTTGAGCACGGCGCGGACGCGCTCGACGGGCATCTGCATTTCGTCGGCGATCTCCTCGGGGGTGGCCTCGCGGCCGAAATCCTGGATCAACTGCTTCTGCACGCGCATGAGCTTGTTGATCGTCTCGATCATGTGGACGGGGATGCGGATCGTGCGGGCCTGGTCGGCGATGGAGCGGGTGATGGCCTGGCGGATCCACCAGGTGGCGTAGGTGGAGAACTTGTAGCCGCGGCGATACTCGAATTTCTCGACGGCCTTCATCAGGCCCATGTTGCCCTCCTGGATGAGGTCGAGGAAGGAGAGGCCGCGGTTGGTGTATTTTTTGGCGATGGAGATGACGAGGCGGAGGTTGGCCTCAACCATCTCGGTCTTGGCCTGGAGGGCCTTTTTGGCGAAGTGCTTGAGGTTCTGGTAGGCCTCGAGGTACTGCTGGTAGGGCATCCGGACGAATTCCTCGAGCGCCTTGATCTTGCGTTCCTCGGATTGGATGATGACCTGCTGCTGGCTGGACTTGCGGAGTTTCTCCTGGGATTCGATGGCGCGGAGGCTGGTCTGGATCTTGTCGAAGATGTTTTCGGCGACGAGGGACATTTCCTCGATGACCTTCTGCTTGTAGTAGAATTTCGGGAAGCTGCGCTGGAGGCGGGCGTCGGACTTGGTGAAGTCGGCGTGGGAGCGTTCGCGTTTGGCGGCGGACGGGGCGGCCACCCATTCGGCGTACTGCTCGTCCACGCTCTGGTCGAGGGTGCGGACTTCTTTGACGAGCTTGCGGAGGACGCGCAGGTGGTTGTCGCGGCTTTCGATTTTCTTGTCCACGATCACGCGGTCGAAGCGTTCCTTGGGTGGTTCGGAGACGAGCTTTTCCGCGAGGGCGATGTGTTCCTTGCCCGAGAATCCGAAGCTGTAGATGATGCGTTTGACCTCGTTTTCGGCGTCCTCGATGCGTTTGGAGATTTCGACTTCCTGCTCGCGGGTGAGGAGGGGGACCTGGCCCATCTGCTTGAGGTACATCCGGACGGGATCGTCGAGGATGTCGAGGCGGGACTTGTCCTCTTCCTCCTCGGGTTCCGGTTGCTTTACGCGATCGACCTCGGCCTGATCAACGATCTCGACTTCGAGGTTGCGGAGTTTGCTGTAAATCTCGTCGAGATCCTCGGCGGTGACGACGTTTTCCGGGAGGGCGTCGTTGATGTCGGTGTAGGTAAGGTAACCCTGTTCCTGGGCGAGGCGGACGAGTTCCTTGATCTTCTCGGTGAGGTCGAGACCGGACTGGGTGCGGATGGTGTCGGTCGGGACCACGACGGAGTTGTCGCGGGGAACCTCAATTTGCGGGGTGACGGGTTTGGCGGAGCGGGGTCCGGACTTGCGGCGTTCCTTGGGCGCCTTGGTGTTATCCTCTTTGGGAGCGCCTTCATTGCGGGCGGCCGGCTTTTCAGGGGGGCCGACTTTCTTGTGCTCCACGCGGTCGCTTTCGGCCCGGTGAGATTTGGCGGCCGTGGTTGCCGCCGTTGCCTGCGCCGATTTGCTGTTACTCGATTTTGCCATACAATTAACTGCGGGAAATCCCCCGAAGCCCTACCAAAGAAGCGGGAATATTGTTTCTGAATGGTCCTGAGTCAAGGGATGGATGGCGGTAAATTTGTGCCGGAAAAATGAATAGCATGGGGGCCGGGGGTGCGCCGGGGGCGGTCACCGGCCGCAAAGACGGAGGAATTCCGCCTCGTCGATCACCGGGATGCCCAGGGCGCGGGCTTTGTCGAGCTTGGAGCCGGCGTCGGCGCCGGCGAGGACGAAGTCGGTGTTTTTGCTGACGGAGCCGGTGACGTTGCCCCCGGCCTGACGTATCAAGGATTGCGCGTCAGTGCGTGACAGGCTGGGGAGCGTTCCGGTGAGGACAAACGTTTTTCCACTTAGCGGCTGGGTTGGCGCGGAGTGTGGGTCCGGAGATTCGGCGGTTTTGCCGAGCGGGCGGATGCCGAGGTCGTCCATGCGACGCAGGCACCGGCGGCCATAGTCGCTGGCAGCCCAATTTACGATGGCCCGGGCCGCCACCGGGCCGATCAAGGTTTTGGCCTGCCAGGGTTCCGCTCCCGGTTGGGCGAATCCAGCCGCGAGCAATCGGCTGCCCAGCGGGTTGCCGGTGATTTTTGCCTGGGCCTGCCGCTGGCGGCGCGCCTGTTTTTCGGCGGGCGCAATGTCCTTCTCGTGCAGGCCGATTTTGTGGCTGTCAAATTCTTGCCGCGCCCGGCCCAGTTCGGCGGTGTCGTGAAGCAGGCTGGAGTGCATCAGGGTGGGAAGATCGGGAAAGAAACCTGCCAGTTCGTAGGCGGTTTGCTCTCCGATTTCGGGGATGGCAAGGGCCAGCAGCCATCGATGCATGGGAAGGGCACGGGCGCGTTCCAACGCTTCCTTTACTTTGGCGGCGTTCTTGGGGCCGAACACTCGGGGTTCTTCGTCGGAGCCGAGATTGAGGGCGGCAAGTTGGGTTTCGGAAAGGTCGAAAAGATCGAGGGGTTCCTTGATCACACCTCGTTCAATCAGCTTCTCGGCGACGATTCCGCCCAGGGATTCGATGTCGAGCGCCTTGCGGTTGGAGAAGTATTCGACTCGCCGGGCGCCTTGGGCGGGACAGTTGGCGATGTTTTCGCACAGCCAGTCGGGGAAGTTTGCACCGCGCTCCATGGGTTCGGAGCATTTGGGGCAGGGCGAACCGATCAAGCCGAGATCGTCGGATTGATGCTTGCACGATTCGTTCGGGCACCGGGCAAACACTTTGTAGCGGGGGTCGCGGCGGATTTCCGCACCACAGGCGGGACATTTGCCGGCGACGTGACGAAACAGATCAAAGACCGGAAGGCGATGAATCCGCCTGGATTTTACAACTTCGACGACTTCGGGGATGACCATGCCGGCTTTTCGAATCACGACCGTGTCGCCAACGCGGATGTCTTTTCGGAGGATCTCCTCTTCGTTGTGCAGGGTGGCCCGCGAGACGGTCGAACCCTGGACAAAGATGGGTTCGAGTTCGGCCACTGGCGTGAGGACGCCGGTCCTTCCGACTTGCACGGTGATGGATTTAAGGAGTGTCTCGGCGGGAGTGATCCACGGGATGGGTTTGTGAACGATGGCGTAGCCTGGGGCGCGGGTTTTGGAGGGAATACGCGCCCAGTCGGCGGTCTGGTTGAGTTTGAGCACAATCCCGTCGATGTCGTATCTGACGCGGGTGCGCAGGTCGTTGCGCTCCTGATAACGGCACACGACTTCGTCCCGATACTTCTGGAGGACTTCGTGGATATCTTTGCACAGCCACCAGTGCGCCTGCACCGGCAGGCCGAGTTGGGCGAATGTCTCGAGCATTTCGGCGTGGGTGCGGAACGAGATGCCATCGCATGCCCCGGCGGCGTAGAAGACGGCGCTCAACGGGCGACTGGCGACGAGTTTGGGGTCGAGTTGTTTGAGGGTGCCGGCGGTGGCGTTGCGTGCGTTGGGGAACGGCTTCTGCCCGTCCCCGGCCAGTTTTTCGTTCAGTTGCTCAAAGTCCTTGGTCGCGATGTACGCTTCTCCACGCACTTCGAGCAGGCGGGGGGGGTGTTTGGTGGCGAGTTCGAGCGGGATCGCACGGATGGTGCGGAGGTTGGCGGTGATGTCGTCGCCTTGGACGCCATCGCCACGGGTGGCGCCCAGGGCGAGCTTGCCGTCGCGATAGTGGACGCTGATCGAGACACCGTCCACCTTCGGTTCCATGAGGTAGTCCACGGTGTTGCGTCCGAGTTGCCGGCGCATGTTGGCGTCGAATTCGAGCAGTTTTGCGAGGGTGTTCTCGTCTTGCGCACAACTCCGGCGAAACC
>CAZUUP010000270.1:1335-7878 GCA_964623105.1 uncultured Akkermansia sp. | reverse complement strand
CCTTTTACCTTTTGCCTTTTACCCTCCCCAACCATGCAGCCCCTGCCCCATACCCGCTCCTGCTTCGTCTGCGGCGAATCCAACCCCTTCGGCCTCCGCCTCCGCTTCACCACCGATGGCCGCCTCACCCACACCCGCTTCCGACCCCGCCCCGAACACATCGGCTTCCGCCACACTATTCACGGCGGCATCCTCAGCACCGTCCTCGATGAAATCATGGTCTGGGCCTGTGCCATCGCCACCGGACGCTTCGCCTACTGCGCCGAACTCACCGTCCGCTTCTCCCGCCCCACCCCGCCTGACGAAGAACTCCTCGTCACCGCTGAACTCGTCACCAACCGCCGCGACCGCATCTACGAAGCCCGTGGCGAGGTCAAGAACGCCGCCGGCACACTCATCGCCTCCGCCACCGGCAAATACGTCCCCCTTCCCGAATCCGACGTCCCCATCATGCTCGCCGACCTCATCGGCCAATGGCCACCCCCGAAGTGACGCACCGCACGAAACACCCCCGCGTCCCGCCACCCGTTCTCCCTCCCCGTCCCTCCGCCCCGAATTCCCCTGCCCAACTCGGTCACCCACATCAGTGCCCCCCCAAAGTTACAAACCGACGCACTTGCCAAACACCTCCAAAATTCGTATCCATCTCCCGATCACTGGTCCCCAAAACATCACCACCAAGCCTGCTATGAAACTTCATCTCCTCACCACCCTCACCATCGCCCTCGCCGCTTCCGCCTCCGCCCAAAACGCCAAGGACGAACTCGCCAAACTCGAAGGCACCTGGGTCGGCGGCGTCCGTGCCCCCGCCGGCAAAGCCAAGGGCAACTCCGCCACCATGGTTCAGATTTCCGAGATCAGCTTCAAAGACGGCAAGATCGCCACCTGCAAGGACGGACGCGGCATCAGCCTCGGCAACTGCGAAACCCTCTCCCTCGATCCCGCCACCAAAAACCTCGATGCCACCGGCAACACCAAGGAGAAAAAAGGCGTCTTTCAAGGCATCTACCGCGTCAACGGCGAAACCCTCGAATGGTGCGCTGCCAACCCCGGCATCGCCCGTCCCAAAGATTTCTTCACCACCCCCCAGGTCCAGTTCCACATGGTCTTTACCAAGAAGAAATAATCCCCGCCCCCTACCCCCCGGGACCCGCTAGCATACGTCCTCCCGCCCGCCGGCGGGCGTTGACCTCTCATCCGCTTTTTGCGCCCCTTTGCGCATTTTTGCGGCCATCCCGCTCCCCGACCACTTCCAGCCGCCCACCCCGCTGCGCCGCCTACCGAAACTCCACCGCCAGCTTGTTCCGCTCCAGCGTCGTCCCCTCGTTCTGCGCCAGCACCGCCACCGCCTTGTTGTAATCCGTCACCGCCCGGATTTCCGCCGACCGCGCCCCCGTCAGATCCCGCTGCAACTGCAATACCACAAAGCTGGTGCTCTTCCCGTTGGCCAGCTTCGTCTGCTCCGCCTCCAGCGCCGCCTCCGCATACTCCCGCGCCTTCCGCGCCGACTCGATCCGCTCGAACTCGATCTGCACCTGCTTCACCGAGTTGTCGATCTGCACCATGATGTCCTGTTCGAGCTTCTTGAGTCGCAGCAATGACTGCTGCTTCTCCACTTTGCTCGCCGCATAACGATTCTTCGCCTCGCGGTTGCTCAAAGGGATGCTCAGGATCACCCCTGCCGAATACCGCGGATTTTCCCCCGCCGGGCGCACATCCCACACCGCCCGCCCCAGCGCCCCACCCAGACCGTTCTGTCCATAGCTACCCACCAGGTCCAGGGCCGGGTACCGCTGGTTGGAGAAAAACTTTAGATGAATGTCCTGCTTCTCCAAATCCACCTTCGCGTTCAAATACTCCGGCCGCCGCGTCAACCCCTTCTTCCAGCTCTCCTGCACCTCCAGCGATTCCCGCGCCGCAATCATCTGCTCCGCCGGCGTCAGGTCCATCAGATGCCACTGCGCATAATCGTCCGTGATCAGATTCTTCAGCGCGTTCTGCCGCGTCTGCAAATCAATCCGCGCTGCCAGCAAATCTGCCCGCCGGATCGACGCCTGCGACTCCGCCTGCTTCTCGTCCAGCGGCGCCAGCACCCCCACCTCCACCCGCTTCTTGTTCTCCGCCAGCAACCGCTCCGCCAGCTCCAGCGACTTCTCCTGCACCTTCACATTCTCCCGCGTGAAGATCAGTTCGTAATACGCCTGCTGAACCGCCGTCACCGTGTTGATCAACTCGGCAAGCAGCGCGTGCTCCGAAATCCGCAGATCCTTCTTGTTGATCAGGATCGCCCGCCGCGTCGTGTCGATCAGGAAATTCCTCAGCAACGGCTGCCGCAGATTGATGTTCGCCGCCGTCTGATACTGCGCCGACGCCGCCACGAACGAGCCCTCGCGCTGGTTGATGTCCACCGTCGCCTCATACGTCGCCCCAAACGGCAGCAACCCCCGCAACGACGGTCCCACGCTGTTCACCTCAATCTCGTTGCCCGGGACTTGCCGCCCCTGCGCGTCGTTGCCACCCGGCGACTTGTTGTAAAAATGCGTGTACGCCAGCCCCAGCGACGGATCATACGCCCCGTAAGTCGCCTTTAGATTCAACCGCGAAACCTCCGGCGCCAACCGCTGGATCTGCACGTTGAAGTTGTGCTGCAACGCCTCCCGCAAACAATCATCCAGCGACATCGTCCGCCGGGTTGGCTGTCCCGCTGCCGGAACACCCGCAGCCACCGCCATCCCGGCTGGCGCAACCGCCGTCCCCGGGACCGCTTCCGCCGCCACAGGTGCCGCCTGCGCACGCCCCACCGGTAAGCCCGCCCCCACCCCCGCCGCCGCAGGCAACGCCGCAGACCCGCCGCCCACCGCTCCCGACGGTGCCACCGCACCCCCGTCCGCCGCGCGATTCATCGCCTCGTCCATCCCGCGCAGACCGCGCCGCCCGGCAACCGCTCCACTTGCCGTTGCCGGCACCGCCTCCCGTCCCGCCGCGGGAGCCTCCGCCCCACGCGCAAGTTTCGGCGCAGCCGGAGCCGTCGCATCCGAAGCCACAACCTTGCCCGCATCGACCCGCGCCACCTGCTCCGCCTGCCACACCCGGTAAGCCTCCGCCCGCGCCTTCGCCTGCGCCCGCGTCCATTCGTCCGCATTGAGCGGCAACGCCGCCGCCACCGTAACTTCATCCGGAACCTTGTTCGCCACGGCACCCGGCGAACTCCCCTCCGTCACCGAACTCTTCCGCCGCACCGGTGCGGGCGCACTCACACTCTCCACCTCTCCTGCAAACATCATTCCCATGGGCGATATCGGACCTGACAATACCCGCGCCAACCCCGCCCGATCCGCCGCAGAAGCCGGCGCGGCGGCCGTCGCCGTCGCTCCCCGCTCACCCGCCACCGGCGCCACCGAGGGCATCGTCGGCAGCGGCGTCAACACCGGAAATCCCGGCCGCGAAAACACCGCATCCGTGCCTCCGGCAACCGTCCCTGCGCCCGCCGCACCCGCCGGCACCTCAACCGTCGCCGGGAAAGCATTGCTCACCAACGCCGGCAAACTTCCGATTACCAACCCGCCCCCGCTCGCCACCGGTTCTCCCCGTCCTCCCGCACGGCTCTCACGGTCGGGAAGCATCTGGCTCAACGGCTGCCCCGCATACTCCGGCGCATAACTCCACTGGGCTAGACCGGCCCGCGCCGGACGGGGAATCGCCGCTGCGACCGGCGCGGTCCGCCCCACAAAACGAATGTTATTCGTCCCCGTCCCCGACACCGGCCCCGCCCCACTGCCGCCCCCCGTCTGGGCAATAGCCAAAGCCCCACCGGCCAACAAAAAACACGTCCAGGATAGCGAGCGGAACACAGTCATAAGAACCCGCAGTAAAGAATCATTCACCGCCCCTGTCAACGTCCGCACCCATCCTTTGGCAGAGAGTTTTTTGAATAGCCCCGCCCGCTCCGCGCTCACCCCCGCGGTGCTGCCGCCCGCCGCAACCGATCCGCAATCCCCCGCCACTCCGCCGCGTCCGGCAACGCTTCCACCACGATCCATTCCGATCCCGCCTCGTCGGCCTGGTGCAACTCCCCATAGATCGCCCGCGCAAACGCCTCCGCATCATGCGGGATCACGCTCACCCGGCCATACTCCCCGCCCATCGGCACCTGGGTATGCGCCACCACCGTTGCCGTCGCTGCGTTCACCCCCAGTTCCCGCAATCGCCGCCCCAGCTCCGCCTCATTCGCCCACCCGCACACCACCAACCGCGCCCGCGGCGCATAATGCAAGTCCAATTGCCCCGGACTCCGCAACGCCCCGCCCCCACCGCCTTCCGTCCCCGCGCCCGCCAACCGCACCCCCACCCCCGCCAACGCCGCATTCACCGCCGCCTCCCCAATCATCCCCGGCCGCAACATCCGCGGCGGTGCAGCCACCAAATCCACCACCGCCGATTCAATCCCCACCTGCGACTGCCCGCCATCCACGATCAACGGAATCTTTCCCCCCAGCCACTTCGCCACATGCGCCGCGTTCGTGGGCGACACCCGGTTCGCCGGATTCGCGCTTGGCGCCGCCAACGGAAAACCACACTCCCGGATCACCGCCTGAATGAACGGATGGCTCGGCCACCGCACCCCCACCGTATCGCCCCCCGCCGTCACCACGTCCGGAATCCCCGCCCCCCGCGGCAGCACCATCGTCAACGGCCCCGGCCAGAACGACCGCGCCAGCACCTCCGCCGTCGCCGGCCACTCCCGCACGCACTCCCGCGCCAGCTCCCGGCTCGCCACATGCACAATCACCGGATTCCTCGCCGGCCGCCCCTTCACCTCATAAATCCGCGCCACCGCCCGCGCATCCAGCGCATTGGCCGCCAGCCCGTACACCGTCTCCGTCGGCAACGCCACCACCTCCCCCGCCCGCAACAAAGCCACCACCCGCCCCACCGCCACCGCAAACAACTCCGGCGTGTGCGTCGCAAGTATTTCCGCAGCGAATGAACTCACCCCGCCACCCTGCAACATCTCCGCCCCGCCTTGCATCCCAAAACATCCACCCGCCCCGCCACCTCAGCCGTCTCACTCATACCGTAACGCATCAATCGGATCCAACCGCGCCGCTTTCCGCGCCGGATAAAATCCAAAAAATATCCCCACCGCCGCGCTGAAAAAAAACGCCACCAAGATCGACGACCCCGACGTCAGCGTCGGCCAGTTCATCTGCGTCGCCAGCAACCGCGACGTCCCCACCCCCAGCAAAATCCCCAGAATCCCCCCCAACACGCTCAACGTGACCGCCTCCATCAAAAACTGCAGCAGGATGTCCCGCCCCTGCGCCCCCACCGCCATCCGGATGCCGATCTCCCGCGTCCGCTCCGTCACGCTCACCAGCATGATGTTCATGATCCCGATCCCCCCGACCAGCAACGACACGCTCGCAATCGCACCCAGCAGCACCGTCATGATCTTCGAAGTCGCCGTCGCCGCCTCCGCAATCTCCTGCTGCGTCCGCACCGTGAAATCATCCTCCCGCCCCGGCATGATCCGGTGCCGCTGCCGCAGCAGCCCCACAATCTGCTGCTGCGTATCCATCAACGTCTGCGCACTCGACGCCTGCACCGCGATCGACCGCAACGCCGTCGTCCCCGTCAACCGCTTCATCGCACTCGTAAACGGCACGATCAACGTGTCGTCCTGGTCCGACCCCATGATCGACAGCCCCTTCGACGCCAGCAAACCCACCACGATGAAAGGTGAATTTTTGATCCGCACAATCTGCCCGACCGGACTGTTGTCCCCGAACAACTGCCGCGCCGTCGTCGAACCGATCACCGCCACCTTCGCCGCCGACCGCACATCCTGCTCCGTGAACATCGCCCCCTCCGTCAACGGCCACTGCCGGATCTCCAGGTAATCCGCCGATTCCCCCAGCACCTGCGTCAACCAGTTCTGGCTCCCCGCCGCCACCTGCGAAAACGTCCGCACCTCCGCGCTCACATTCAGCACCGTCGGAATCTCCCGCCGGATCGCCTCCGCATCCTCCACCGTCAGCGTCCCCGCGCTCCCCCACCCGGTGTTCATCCCCCCCCGCGTCGTGCTTCCGGAAAAAATCAAAATCACGTTCTGCCCCAGGCTCGCAATCTGCGATTCCACCTGCGCCTTTGCCCCGTTGCCGATGCTCACCATCGCAATCACCGCCCCCACGCCAATGACAATCCCCAGCATCGTCAGCACCGTCCGCAGCAAATTCCGCCGCAGCGCCCGCAACGCAATTTTGACTGTCGCCCCAATTCTCATCTCCGCTCACCCGTTCCCCGCCCCAATTCCAAAACCTCCGACCAACCACGCCCCACCAACGCAGCCGCCAATGTCCCGGCAACCCGATTAACACGCGGGAAAACCAGCCTCAGACGCCGTCCGCCCTCCAGCGAAACCAAATCAGCCCGCCATTCCGTTGTCTTCTCTGCGTTCATCGTGTCTCCGCGATCCAAAACATTCCGTCCGTCCCCACCGCACCCCGGCCCTTCTTCCTTCTTCCTTCCGACTCCCGCCTTCTG
>CAZUUP010000270.1:0-1235 GCA_964623105.1 uncultured Akkermansia sp. | reverse complement strand
CTTCTCAAGGCGCCAACCGGATCGCCGCCTCCGCCTCGCCCAACCGCCGCAACTCCTCCTCCGCCCGCAACCGCTCCCCCACCGCCTGGTCCGTCACAATCCGCCCGTCCCGCATCACCACCGTCCGCCGCGTATACCGCGCGATGTCCAGTTCGTGCGTCACCATCACAATCGTGATGCCCCGCTCGTTCAACTGCTGAAACACCCCCATGATCTCGATGCTCGTCCGCGTGTCCAGATTCCCCGTTGGCTCATCCGCCAGCAGCAACGCCGGCTCGTTCGTCAACGCTCGCGCAATCGCCACCCGTTGCTGCTGGCCGCCCGACAACTGGTTCGGATGATGACTCGCCCGCGGCCCCAAACCCACCAACTCCAGCGACTTCATCGCCCGCTCCCGCCGCTCCCTCGTCCCCAGCGACCGGCGCGAATACAACATCGGCAACTCCACATTCTCGATCGCCGACGTCCGCGACAGCAGGTTGAAACCCTGAAACACAAATCCAATCTTCTGATTGCGGATCGTCGCCAGTTCATCCCGCCCCAACCCCGAGACATCCTTCCCGTCCAGCCGGTAACTCCCCCGCGTCGGCCGGTCCAGACAACCCAGGATGTTCATCAACGTCGATTTCCCCGAACCGCTCGCCCCCATGATCGCGATGAACTCCCCCGGCTGCACCGTGAACGTCACCCCCCGCACCGCATGTACATCCACCTCCCCCGAATGGTAGATCTTGTCCAACCGCTCGATTTGAATGATCGGCTTCAAGGCACCAGCACAATCTTCCCCAACGCCCCCGCCTTCAACACCTCCTCGTGCGCCCGCGGCGCCTCCGCCAGCGGCAACTCGCGCCCCACCACCGGCCGCAAACTCCCGTTCTCCAAACCCGCAAACAACGCCTCATGAATGCTCGCCAGCTCCGGTGGCGAAACATTGAACAACGTCATCCCCAGGATCGTTGCGTCCCGCATCATCGCCTCCCGCGGATTGATCTCGATCGTCCCCCGGTTCCCGATCACCACCACCCGCCCAAACTGCGCCAGCACCGTCAGATCCTTCGCCAGATTCACATTCGCCAGCATCTCCAAAATCAAATCCACCCCCCGCCCGCCCGTCAGCTCCAGCACCCGCTTCAAATACTCCGGATCGCGGTGATCCAACACCGCATGCGCCCCCTGGGCCGCCACCAGCTTCCGCCCCGCCTCCGTCCCCGCCGTCCCCAACACCCGCAACCCCG
>CAZUUP010000269.1:0-7884 GCA_964623105.1 uncultured Akkermansia sp. | reverse complement strand
GTTGAATTATACCTCCTCTTCTATTTACCGGTGGTGTAGCCGCCATCCACTGTCATCGCGCTGCCGGTGACAAAGGACGCCGCGTCGCTGGCGAGAAAGAGCGCGGCGGAAGCGATCTCGGAAGGTGCGGCCATGCGTTTCATGGCATGAGGCGACTCCATCTGGCGGAGATAATCGTCGGGGTTCTCATACTGGCGCAGCATGGCATCAACAAAGGGCGTGCGGACGCGACCCGGGCAGATGCAATTGATGCGCACGCCCGTGGTGCCGTGGTCCATGGCCATCGCCCGGGTCATGCCGACGACGGCGTGCTTGGTCGTCGTGTAGGCGAAGCGCGCCTCCATGCCCATGAGTCCGGCGATGGAGGCGATGTTCACGATGGAGCCCTTGCCGCGCTCGATCATGCCGGGGAGCACCGCACGCGAGAGATGATACATGCCGAGCACATTCACCTTCCACAACCTCTCCATATCCTCGGGCTTGGTGGTCATAATGGTGCCGACATGTCCGATGCCTGCGTTGTTGACGAGCACATCACAGCGTCCGCATTTATCAGTGACCGTGCGCACAGCGGCGACGCAGGATGCCTCATCACTCACATCCAGAACGAGCGATTCCACGCGTTGGCCGGCATCGCGAATGCGTGCCGCAGTCTGCTGCGCGGCATTTTCATCACGATCTGAGGCAAAGACGATCGCTCCGGCTTCGGCGAAGCAATCCGCGATGGCGGCTCCGATGCCGGAACCAGCTCCGGTGACGAGGGCGATTTTATCAGCGAGGGTGATCATGGTTGGAAATGGAGTTGCAGCCGCTCAGCAGTCTCACGGTTGGTTTTCTCAAACAAGGCGGCATTGCCTGGCTGCTTCAGGTCTTGGTCGAAGGTTGGGATCATCTGCCTCATGCGCCCCACTCCCTCCGTGCCGGCCAGCAAGTGTGACAGGCAGGTCTGGATGACTTCGAGCGCGATGTTCACCGAGACCGATGCGCCCGGCGAGGCGCCCAACAGCGAGGCGAGTGAGCGATCCGCCGATGAAAACACCTCCGTGCCGAAATGCACCGCGCCGCGATCGGCTTTCTTGATGGCTTGCACGCGAATGCCTGCCTGCACAAGCCGCCAGTGCTCGGAGCGGGCACCGGGGTAAAACTCGCGCAGCGCCACCATTCGGCTCTCCATGCTTTGCAGGCCCTGGGTGATGAGGTAATGAACGAGCGAACGATTGCGCGCGGCCGTTCGCAGCAACGCGCCGAGATTGCCCGCGCGAATCGAAAGCGGCAGATCGCTCCAGCGGCCGTGTTTGAGGAAGCGCGTCGTCCAAGAGGCAAACGGCCCGAAGAGAAGCTGACGCCGGCCATTGAGCCGCCGCACATCGAGATGTCCGGCACCCAGGCTCGGCGACGAGGACGGCGTGATGCCGTAAACCTTGGCGTCATGACGGGCGCAGATGGAAGGCTCATCGCACACAAGCCACTGACCGCCGATGGGAAATCCGCCAAGGCCAGACACTTCGGAAAGGCCGGTCGATTGCAACAAAGGCAGGCTGCCGCCGCCCGCTCCGACGAAGACGAACTTCGCACGCTGCTTGCGCTCTTCACCGGAAGCCACGCACCGCATATCAAGATGCCACTCCCCCGCCCCGCGCTTGAGTTTCGTCACCTTCCATCCGGTGGCGATGCCGCAATGCTGCTGCTGCGCCAGCCAGCCGCACAGACGACGGGCCAGCATGCCGTAGTCCACCTCGGTGCCGTCACCTTTCGTGGCTGCGACCGGACAAGCAGCGCGTCCTTCCATCACCAGCGGAGCCCACTGCTGTATCATCGCCGAATCCGTCGTGAACGTCATGCCACGGAAGAAATGATGCTCCTTCATCGCCACGTGCCGGTCATGAAGAAAGCTCACATCGTCCGCACCCTTCACAAAACATTGATGCGACACCGCATGAATGAAATCGGCAGGCTCTCCCATCATTCCTTCGGCAGTCATGGAACCCCAGAACTGCTTCGAGTGCTCGAACTGCTCGAAGATGTGCAACGCCCGGCTGATGGACACGCCACCGCCAGCATCGCGGGCCGGGGTGTAGCTGAGTTCGCAAATGCCGGCGTGGCCCGTGCCCGCGTTGTTCCAGCCGTTCGAGGCTTCCTGCGCGAGTTCACTCGTGATCTCGATCATCTGGATGCGGAGCCGCGGATCGAGCCGCTTCAGCATCACGGCTAATGTCGCGGACATGATGCCGCTGCCGATGAGGATCACATCGGGATCGCCAACGAATGCCTGAGGGGCGGACATGGCCGGTGCAGAATCGACGCAGATGCCTACCGGGTGGAATTCACTCCATTGACGACATTCGGGAGCGGCTCGCCACGCACCGCTTGCAAGGCGATGCGCGCTGCGGTTTCGCGCAACGTCTTCACCGCAGGCGGGCTCGCGGAGGCGATGTGGGCGGCGAGGATGACATTGGGCATCGAGCGGATCGGATGATCCACAGGTATCGGCTCGGGATCGAAGACATCGAGCGCGGCACCGGCGAGATGACCGGATTGCAGAGCTGCGGTGATGGCGACGCTGTCGGCGAGATCGCCCCGGCCTACGTTGATGAAAACAGAGCCGCGTTTCATCCTCCCGAACGCAGCCGCATTGAAGAGCTGCTTCGTCTTCGGCGTGGATGGGCAGTGCGGCGAGACGATGTCGCTCTGCGCGAGCAACTCGTCGAAGGACGTTGCGGCCACCGCTCCTGCTTTGGCGATTTCATCCGCTGCCACGGCAGGATCAAACACCAGCACGCGGGCCTTGAACGCGAGCAGCCGCTTCACCACCTCGCGTCCGATGCGACCGAAGCCAACGATGCCAATCGTGAGGTGCTTCAGCGACGACATCGCGGTCAACGGCGTGGCGAGGCCCCACTTGCCCTCGCGCAAGTGCAGCGCATTCGGCACCACCTGACGCGTGATGGCGAGGATGAAGGCCAGCGTGTGATCCGCGACTTCGTCAATGCAGTAGTCCGGGATGTTGCACACCGGGATGCCACGCTCGCGAGCGGCGGCGCAGTCCACATTGTCGAAACCGATGCCATAGCGCACGATGGCCTTCGCCTTGGCCATCGCAGCGACGACCTCGGCGTTCACGGGAGCAAACTGCGCGATCACCGCATCAGCGTCTCGCACGAGTTCGGCAAGTTCCGCAGGTGAACGCTTTTCTTTGAAGGAGACAATCTCAACGCCCGCAGGACGAAGCACGGCTTCTTCCAGGCTGAGGTCAGGAAAGGTGAAATCGGTGATGGCGATGGTGGGCATGTTCAGGATGGGGAAAAGGATTCACTCTCCCAGCGCACGGACGGTGGTGAGGGACTTGATGAGGCTATGGTCTGCCCACTCCCACACGACCTTCTTGTTGCGGGTGACCTCAAAGGCGTGCGCACCTTTGCCTTCCTGACCGCGGATGAAATTACCGACGAGATAGTTGCCGTTCTTGAGCTGCTGCACGCTGGAGACCCAGGTGATGTTCAACTCGGGCGCATCCTCCGCCTTGAACTCCCACGCGATCTGCTTGTCCGGCGTGACCTCGATCAGGCGCTTTTGCGTGCCACAACAGATGAGCGTGTTGCCATTGGCCAGGCGCTGCGCCTCGCCGGTGTTCGTGACGCCGGTGTATTCCCACACCACCTTGCCCTGCGGATCAACTTCCCGCACCGCTCCCTCACCTTCATGCGCGGCAAGAATGTTGCCGTTCGCCAGCTTGTGAACATTGCGCACCTGAAGGTGAAAGCCCTTCACGTTCGTTGTGAGCGGCGTGACATGCACGATCTCGCCCTTTGGATTCACCTCGACCGCCTGACACGGCTCCTGTTCCGCCACGAGCGTGTTACCATTTGCCAACCGCTCGCAGCCAAAGACCTGATGCGACTTGCTCACATAGTCGAACACCGTCTCGCCGCGCGAGGTGATCTCGCGCACGCCGGTGGGCTGCCCGCCATAGCCGAAGAGGATGTTTCCGTTCGGCAGGACTTGAAAAATCACCGTGATGCTCGGCGGCTTGAACTCCCAGACCATCTTCCCATCGGCATCGAGTTCGACGAAGCGGTTCGGCCCTTTGCCATACTCGGTGAAGAGCAGGCGGCGCTTAATGGGCGCGTCAGCAGCAGAGCTTCGTGTGCTGAATGGCAGCGCAAAGGCGAGGAGGGCAATGATGAGTCGGGTGGTGGTGTTCATGGTCGGATATCAGATCGTTGATTTTGAAAGCGCCGAAGCGCTGATTTGGATTCCCATAGAAGCGCGGTTTCATGGATGTGCTCAAAAGATGAAAACTCTGGAACGCTGAATCTATGGGGAGGCATTTTTAACGCCTCCTCCACCACGAGTTTCGCATCGCCGAAACTCTTCGAGCACAAGTCAATTTAGTCCATCGTTGACATGCAGGGGCGGCATATCTTCCGGACGTTCCGCAACTCGTCGTCAAACGCACGGCTGTCCTTCAGGTGGCGCTCGGACCGCCGAGGGCGATGACGGGGAATTGGTCGCCGTCGTGTTTTGCACCCAACCCCGTGCGGGAGCAATGCGTTCGCCAGAGGTTGCCCGGCAGCGAACGGAATCTGCGCTGTCCGACAACAGGGCGACGGCGCAGTATATAGAAGTGGTGACCGGGCCGGCCTGCGGAGGTAGGCAGAGAGTTCATTCGGTATACCGTCACCCTGAGGCTAGACGGTATACTGTCAAGAACCTTTCCGTCGAAGATTTCCAATCCCATCACCGCGTTTGCCACCTACCAATATCCTCCATGCCGGCAGGCGAAGATCGGGGCTGGCGAGGCTGGGACGAACCGCACCGACGCGGGGCATGGAAGGGGTAAACAAGGCGCGAACGCCGACCTGGCGCTTAGCAGCGCGCCGGAAGACCTCAACGCCGGCGCCGGAAAACGATGCCGCGCCCTTGCAATTGCCGCAGCAGCGCTCCGAAGATTTTCCCGTGTCCACGACCGACCGGGAGTGCGGCGTTGGATCGCCATGCGCACACACGCTTCGCTTGCCTCAGCCAAAGACATCATTAACCTCGCCGCCATGTGCAACCCAATCCGCTACGCATTCACGCGCCTGCTCCTGCTGATCCTCACGCTGACCCTCAACCCGCCCGGGCGCGCCGCCGAGAACCCCAAAGCCGCGCCACCAACTCCCCGCGAAGAAGCCGAGCGTGCCCTGAAAAAATTCGTCCATCCCGCCGGCTTCAAGATCGAACTCATCGCCCACGAACCGGCCCTCAAGCACCCGGTCGCCTTCAGCATTGATGAGAAGGGCCGCTTCTTCATCAGCGAAAGCCATCGCTTTCCCAATCACGTCCGCTCGGTTTTCTCGCATCTCGACTGGCTCGATGACGACCTCGCCTCGACCACGCACGCGTCGCTCACAAACTACGTCATGCGCCGGCTCGGCACCAACGCCCCCACGCCCGCCAGCAAGCGCGTTTCCGAAATCATCCGCCTCCTCGAGGACCGCGACGGCGACGGCAAGCCCGAGCATTCGTCCGTGTTCGCGAGCGGGTTCGACGAACCTTTCACCGGCACCGCCGAGGGCGTGCTCGCGTGGAATGGCAACGTCTGGTTCACCGTCGCGCCCGATGTCTGGCGGCTCAAAGATCAGGCTGGCAAAGGCGTCGAGCGCAAATCCCTCCTCCACGGCTTCGGCGTTCATCTGGGCTACGCGGGCCACGAACTGCACAGCCTGCGCCTCGGACCGGACGGCAAGCTTTACTTCAGCATGGGCGACCGCGGTTTTCATGTGGAAAGCGAGGGGCGCACGCTCGCCCGGTCCGACAGTGGCGGCGTCTTTCGCTGCAACCTCGACGGCTCCGACCCGGAATTGCTCGCGTGGGGCCTACGCAATCCCATGGCCATGGCCTTCGACGACCGAGGCAATCTGTTCGTGTGCGACAACAACGCCGACATCGGCGACCGCTCGCGCTGGGTACAAATCATCGAGGGCGCCGACTACGGCTGGCGCATCGGCTTCCAATACATGGAGCGCGTTAAACTTCCCAGTCCCTGGCACGCCGAACGGCTCTGGCACCTGGCCTGGCCCGGGCAACCCGCCTGGCATCTGCCCCCGCTGGGCCACGCCAGCGCCGGTCCGAGCGGCATGACCTTCAATCCCGGCACCGGCCTTGCCAGCCGGTTCGACGGGCACTTCTTCCTGGCCGACTGGCGCGCCGCCACGACGGGCGGCATTCTCGCCTTTACCAATCGCCCGAAGGGCGCCAGCTACGAAATCTCCGAACCGACCCAACTGCTCTGGGAAATGCTCGTCACCGACGTGCAATTCGGCGTCGAGGGCGGACTCTACCTCAGCGACTGGGTGCAAGGCTGGGGCGGCACGGGCAAAGGACGCCTCTACCGCCTCTATGAAACCAACGTCGTCACCAGCCCCATCGTGCAGGAAACCAAGCGCCTGCTCGGCGAAGGCATGAATCACCGCGCCCCGGCCGAACTCGCCGGCCTGCTTGCGCACCGTGACCAACGCGTCCGACAAAACGCCCAGTTCGCCCTGGCAGACAAGCGGGACCTTGCCGCGCTCGCGCAATCCGCGACCCGGGGCACCAACCTCGTCGCACGCCTTCACGGCATCTGGGGTCTTGGCCAGCTCGCCACCGGAAATCCGGCCGCGCAAACCACGCTCCTCCCTTTGCTTGCCGATGGCGACGCCGAGATTCGCACCCAGGCCGCCCGCGTGCTCGGCGATGCCCGCGCAGGGCAGGCGTTCGACGGACTGGCAAAACTCCTGACGGACCCGAGCCAGCGCGTGCAACTCTTCGCCGTTCAGGCGCTCGGCAAGCTGGGCCGCAAGGAGGCCGTCGGCCCCGTCCTGTCAATGCTCGCCGCCAACACCAATCACGACGCCTACCTGCGTCACGCCGGCGTGTTCGCCCTCGTGCGGCTGCAGGACACCAACGCCGTGCTTGCCGCCGCGACGCACGCCTCGTCCGCCGTTCGCATGGCCGCGCTCCTGACGCTCCGCCGCTGGGAAAGCCCCGCCATCGCGCGCTTCCTGAATGACGCCGACCCGCTCGTGATCACCGAGGCTGCCATTGCCATCAACGATCAGCCCATCCCTGCCGCCTTCCCCGACCTCGCGGCGCTGTTGTCGAATCCGAACCTGCCGACGCTCGCCGGCCGCGCGGACGAACCCGCCCGTCAAGCCCTCGTCCGCCGCGTGGTCAACGCCCACTTCCGCCTCGGCCAACCCGCCAATGCCGCCGCCATCGCGGCCTTCGCGCGCAATGCCAACGCCACCCCCGAGATGCGCGCCGAGGCGATCAACGCCCTCGCCGACTGGCACACCCCGCCCAAAACCGACCGGGTCATCGGCCTCCACCGCCCGGTTCCCGAACGCCCCGCCGCCGACGGCGCCAACGCCCTGCGGCCCGTGCTCGACGAACTGCTCCTGCAAGCTCCCGATGCCGTCCGCATCGCCGCCACCAAGGCCGCCACCCGTTTCGCCGTCACCAACGCATCCCCGGCCCTGCATCGGGTCGTGGCCGACCGCACACTTGCCGCCGAGGTGCGTGTCGCCGCACTGGCGTCGCTCGCCGCATTCAAAGATTCCGGACTCGCCGCCGCCACGCGCCTGCTTCGCACCGACCCTGACGAGGCCGTCCGCATCGAAGCGATGCGCCTGCTGACCACCCTCAAGCCGGCGGAGGCGCTGCCGCAGATTCTCAAAACTCTGCGCCGCGGCACGATCGCCGAACGGCAGGACGCCCTCACCCTGCTGCCCGTCGCCGAAGGCAAGCCCCAGCCCCAGCCCCGCCTGCTCATCGATCATCCCCTGTACCGCCTCAACCGTCCGGCTGCCGGCGGCGAAACCGACCGCGTCGTCACCGACCTGCTCGACCGACTGCTGGGAG
>CAZUUP010000268.1:0-7892 GCA_964623105.1 uncultured Akkermansia sp. | reverse complement strand
CATCACGCCTTTCCCGATGATTCGACCGACGACTCAACCGCCGACGCGCCCGCGTCCACCCGCCGTCGGCGCCACTGCCCCAACAAGCCCGCCTCCGGCGCAAAGACCCACGCCACCACAAACAATCCCGCCCCCGCCACCACCATGCTTCCCGCGATCGAGCAGTCCAGCCACACACCCAGATGCAGGCCCAGCACCGCGCTCAACGCACCGTGCAGCACCGTCAACCCCAGCATCACCACAAACCGGTTGGACAGCAGCGTCGCCGTCGCCCCCGGCAGGATCAGCATCGCAATGACCAGAATCGCCCCGACCGCCTCGAAGGCGCTCACCACCACAATCGAAAGCACCGCCATCAACGCGTAGTGAACTAGGGTCGAGTTGATGCCCAGCGAAAACGACAACGCAGGATCAAACGAACTGACCAGCAACTCCTTGTAAAACAGCCCGACCAGCAGCACGACCACCAGCGTCACAACCGCCATCCGCACCACCGACGGCGGGCCCAGCTTCACGCCGCCAAGCTCCACCATTCCCTCCAGCGGAATGAAAGCGATCTCGCCATACAGAACGCACTCCTGATCCAGATCCACCTTCGACGCGAACAAACTGATGAGGATCACACCCACCGCAAACAGACTCGTGAAAGCGATGCCAATCGCCGCGTCCTGCTTGACTCGCGATTTCTTGTGAATGACCTCGATCAGCACCGTCGTCACCGCCCCCGCCACCAGCGCGCCCACAAACATCGGCAGCGACCCCCGGCTCCCGCTGACCAGAAACGCCACCGCAATGCCCGGCAAAATGCTGTGGCTGATCGCATCCCCGATCAACGCCATGCGCCGCAAGATCAGGTAATTGCCCACCAACCCGCACGCCGCGGCGACAAAAAATCCCATCGCGACAATCCACACCGAACTGCCCGCGTCCTGCGTCCATGGCAACACCACGAACCGCTGGAAATCAAATGCTGGGATGAGCAGTGAAGCGCTAATAGATTTGAACCAGTAGAAGTTCTCCATCGCACTCGTCCCGCTCCGCCGCAGGCCGGCCCGAAAACCAGTTGTTCACCGCGAGCACACGCCTCTGGAGCATTGTTTCCGCCGTCCTGCCGGAAACTTTGTCACCACCCACAACCCTGCCCAAAGTCCGGCCGCTCCCCCCAATGAAACTCCCCGACCGCTCAACCGGCGCAGGGGCGTCCCCGCCCGCCACACCGCGCGTGCCCAACCCACGTGGCCATTTGCTGATTACCCTTCGCATACAGTCTTCGTCCGATTCTTCACTACCGCCTCCCATACCCCGGCGTTGCCTCGGTCTTGGTACCAAGCGAAACCGGCACCACGGGGATGGCCTTGCCATGCGGATCCTGCGCCGTGTTCACCAGCCTTCGCTCCAGTTCGCGCACCGTGTCCTCACCCAGCACATGCTCGATTTTCTCCGCATCCTCATGCACATGATCCGCCGCCAACCGCGCCTCGTTGGTCAGATACAGCTCCCATAAACGGTGATTGCGCACGATGGCGCACGCCCGCTGCCACCCCTCGGGCGTGACGAACACCTGGTTGCCATCATCGTGCAAAGTCGCCAGGCCGTGCGCACGTAGCGCGGCCGCCTGCGCCCGGACCTCCTCCTCCGTCTCGCGCCGCCGCTCCGCCAGCTCCCGCAGCGAGACGCCTTCGCCCTGAAACCCCCGCCCTTCGAGCACGTGATACACCGCCTTGAGCGTGTTCTCACGCTGCGTCCGCGCCGCCCGGTCGCGCTGCCGCCACCATCGCGCCACCACTCCGTGACGCGGCCCAAACAGGAATGCCCCCGCGAACACCGCCGTCGCCGCCAGCACCATGAACGGACCGGTCGGAAGGTTGTTCCCCAGAAAACTCAGGAACGAACCCAGCGCTCCCGCCGCCATGCCAAACCCCGCGGCCAGCAAGAGCATCCGGTGCATCCGGTCGGTGAGCAGATACGCCGCCGCCGCCGGCGTGATCAACATCGCCGACACCAGCACCACCCCGACCGCTTGCAACGCGATCACGACCGCAAACGCCAGCAGCAACATCAATCCGTAATGAAACACCTGCACCGGCAAGCCCACCGCCCGCGCAAAACCGGCGTCAAAGCTCGTGACGAGAAATTCCTTGTAGAAAACCGCGATGATCACCACCGCCAGACCGGTCACCGCCCCCATCAACTGCACGTCCGCCGCACCAATGGCCGCCGCCTGGCCGAAAAGAAACTTGTCGATGCCGCTTTTGTTTCCCGTCGGCAGGCGCTGGATCATCGTCACCATGCAGATGCCGACCGCAAAGAACGAAGCCAACACCAGACCGAGCGCGGTGTCTTCCTTGAGCCGCGTGGTTTGTTTGATGAGATGCACCGCGCCGGCGCCGAGCAGTCCCGCCAGCGTCGCGCCGACGAATATGGCCACCGGATCCTTGCTCATGTTCCACAAAAAGCCCGCCGCCACTCCAGGCAGCACCGCATGCGACAACGCGTCCCCAACCAGCGCCATCTTCCGCACGACAATGAAACTTCCCAGCAATCCGCACGCAATGCCCAGCAACATCGAACCAAACAGCGCGTAGCGCACGGACGGATCCTGGAACGTGAAAAACCGGACCGCCTGATCCCAAAGCGAAGTCTCCGAAATGTCCCCGATCCGCGCGGCCTGCACCGGAGCCGCCGCGAGGAGAAAAAGCAACCCGACGAGGAGCCTACGTGAAGCTGCCGACATGACGCCGCGCGTCGCTCCGCATATCAATGGACTTTTCCACCCCTTCACCCCGGCCACCGCGTCTTCCACCGAAGTTCCGACCGCCGCGCTCCGGCACCGCTCATCAGCATCCGTCCTCAACCGGTCGTCGGGCTTAACGGGCGGCGCAAATGGCTTCAACCATCTTCCCGCCTTCACGCCAACAGCCGTCCGTCCGCCCCCTCTCCCAGCGGGAGAGGGCCGGGGTGAGGGAGAACGGCCCGAAAAATCGGACCCGCCCCGGTCACCCATGATGTTGGCGAGTTTCCCAAGTTCCACGCCCATAGCAGTGTGCAATCACGTCTTCGTCCGCACCGCCTCCGCCACCTCGCTCAAGATCGTCAGCCGCCCGCCATACGTCTTCTGCAGCATCTCGTAGTTGAACACCTGCTCCGTCGGTCCGAACGCGACCACGCGCATGTTCAACAGCAGCAGCATGTCGAAGTAATTGCGCGCCGTCGGCAGATCGTGATGCACCACCAGCAGGGTCTTGCCCGCCGCGCGCAACTCGTGCAGCAACGCGATGATGGCCGATTCGGTCGCGGCGTCCACGCCGGCAAACGGCTCGTCCATGAAGTACAAGTCGCTCTCCTGCGCCAGCGCGCGGGCAAGGAAAACCCGCTGCTGCTGCCCGCCGCTCAGGTTGGAAATCTGCCGGCTCGCATACGGCAGCATCTTCACCTTGTCGAGACACTCGCGGGCCTTGTCGCAGTCGGCTTTCCCCGGACGCTTGAACAAGCCCAGCTTCCCGTAGCGCCCCATCAACACCACATCCATCACGCTCACCGGGAAATCCCAGTCCACGCTTTCGCGCTGCGGCACATAACCCACCCGGCGCAAATTCTTCGCCACCGGCTCGCCAAAGACCCTTGTCCACCCGCTGCTCACCGGCAGCAGTCCCATCGCCGCCTTGATGAGCGTGGACTTGCCAGCGCCGTTCGGCCCTACGATACCGACGAGTTTCCCGGGCGGCACGACCAGGTCCACGCCCCACAGGACGGGCTTCTTGTGATAAGCCACTGTGAGATCGTGGATTTCCAGCGGCGGCGCGTCAGGCATGTGCTGATTGGGTTTCCGTGCAAACAGCCCCGCTTGAAACGGAACCGCCGACGCCTGCAAGACTCCGCGTTCCGCCCCGGTTCCGCGCCATTTTCCCAGTTGTTGATCGCCCACAACTGCTCATTTCAAGGCCTCCACGATGGTCGTCAGGTTGTGTTTGATCATGCCCTCATAGGTGCCCAGATCATACCCGTTCTCCATCTGACCGGGTGTGCCCATGGCGTCCGAGAACAACTCGCCGCCAACCCTCACGCCGGCGTCCTTCGCGATCCGCTGGATGGTCGCGGGCGACACGCTCGACTCCACGAAAATGGCCTTTACGCGCTTTTGCCTGATGAAGTCCACCAGCTTGGCCATGTCCGCCAACCCCGCCTCCGTGACGGTGGAAACCCCCTGCAAACCGACCACCTGAAAGTCGTACGCCCGGCCGAAATAATTGTACGCATCGTGGCTGGTGACCAGAATACGCTTCTCCTTCGGCAGCTCGGCGGCCTTTTTGAGTGCCCATTCGTGCAACCCACGGAGCCTGGCCGCCACCTCCTTGCCACGCCGCTCGAAATGCTCCCGGTCCCCCGGGGAAAATTCCGCCAGTCCTTTGACCACCGTTTGCGCGCACAACGCCCACAACTCGACATCAAACCACACGTGCGGGTCGTAATGCCCCTCGAACTGCGGCGGTTCCAGCAAACGCTTCTCCGGCACACCCTCCGCCACCGGGTACACAAACTTCTTCGTCCGCGCCAGCTTCGTGAAGATGTCCGTCATCTTCCCTTCCAGCACCAGTCCGTTGTAAAAAATCACCTCCGCCTGCTGGAGCCTCGAGACATCCGCCGCGGTCGCCTTGTAAAGATGCGGGTCCACCCCCGCGCCCATCAACCCCGAGACTTCCACCCGGTCGCCGCCCACCTGTTTCACCAGGTCCGTGACCATCGAGGTGGTGGCGGTGACGCGAATCTTGCGCCCCGCCGCGCCAGCAACCCCAGGTCCGACCACCACCGCCATTGCCAGCAAAAAACACCACCAGGTTCGCGCGATCATAATCATTTCCATTTGCATCCAGATCTTACCTTGCCGCTCGCCGGCCATCCGACCACATGAACCTAACGGGCATCGTGTTTTGCGCAACTAAAAAACTTAGATCAGCCTAATATTGTCCAAGCTATCTAACAACCTTTCCCGCCTCGCCCCCAAGGAATGCTACGCCGCTCCGCCCACACACAACCAATGGCAACGGCCAGTCGCGGAGACCCGCATCACACCTCTCGCCCGATTGATTCCCCCGCCACCAAAATCCCTTGAATACCCCCCACCATATACAGTCGGAATCCGCATGTCCGCCATCGCCAGAAATCTGATTCTGTTTTTGTCCTCGGCCACCGTCGCGACCGCCGCCATCGATTTTCGCCAGCAGGTTCAGCCCGTGCTCGAAAATGCCTGCATCCGCTGTCACGGAGCCGATAAAGCCAAGGGTGGCCTCCGGCTCGACACCCGCGAAGGCCTCCTCAAAGGCGGCCAGCACGGCCCCGTGATCAACACCGGCGACCTCAGCAAGAGCGATCTCCTCCGGCGCATCACCCTGCCCCGCGATCATGAGGACATCATGCCCCAGGAGGCCGAACCGCTCTCCGGCCCCCACAAAAACTGGCTCGTTGAATGGGTCAAGACCGGTGCCCAGTTCCCGGCGGGCGTCGTCCTTCAGCAACGCAAAAAGGGCGTCCCGGGACTCGACGAACATCATCTGATTCCCGATCAGGCTCCCGCATCCATTCAGGCTGCTGCGCAGATCACCGACCGCATTCTCGACGCTGAGAACGCCGCCGCCAAGGGCCCCCGCCCGCAAGTGGCCCCGCTCATCGACGACCTCACCTTCCTCCGCCGCGCCACCGTGGACCTTGTCGGCCGCATCCCTTCCAGCGAGGAAATCACCGCCTTCGAAAAAGCCTCCCCCGGCACCCGCCGCGAACAACTCCTCGACAAACTCCTCGCCCACCCCCGCTTTGCCGAGCGCTGGACCGTCTTCTTCGCCGACATGCTGCGCATCCGCTCCCAAGCCGAGGGCGGCGCACCCCTCTTGGCTTACATCAACCGCAGCATCGCCACCGGCAAACCCTACGACGAACTGGCCCGCGAACTGATCTCCACCAACGGCCGCCCCGACCTTGCTCCTGCCGCCGGCTTCGTCCTCGGCGACGGCGCCAATCCCATGTCCCTCGCCGGTGCCACGGCCCAAGTCTTTCTCGGCGTTCGCATCTCCTGCGCCGAATGCCACGACCACCCCTTCGATGACTGGAAACAAAAGGAGTTCTACGAGCTGGCCGCCTTCTTCGGCCAGACCAAGCGCGTCGAGCAAGGCAAGATCCGCCGCACCTACTACACCACCGAAGTCCCCGAAACCTCCGTCAAGTGGCCCCCCGAGCGCGAACAGGCCCCCAAGCGCGAAGGCGTCCGCCCCAAATTCCCCTTTGAACTCGTCAACTTCAAGGGCACGCCCCATTATATCGCCCGCCTCGAAAGCCGCCGCAAACCCGTCGCCCCCGACCAGTCGGCCGCCGCCAAGAAACTGCTCGACGAACTCATCGAGGAAGCCACCACCCAGAAGGCGCGCAACGAGGCCCATCCCGCCAACGACGTCCTCCTCGAAGCCGCCACTGCCGCCCGCAAGCAAAACATCATCGGCAGCCTCTATCGCCAGAGCCAGACCCGCGCCGAACTTGCCAAACTCGTCACCGATCCGCGCAACCCCTACTTCGCCCGCGCCTTCGTCAACCGCGTCTGGGCCGAACTCGTCGGTCACGGCTTCGTCGAACCCCTCGACAACTTCTCCGCGTACAATGAAATCCGCCACCCCCAGACCCTCCAGTTCCTCGCTCAGGAATTCATCGCCAATGCCTACGACCTGCGCACCCTCCTGAAGACGGTCATGCTCACCTCCGCCTACCAGCGCGGTCATCTCCCTGCCGGTGCCACCACCGTCGAGGCTATCAATGCCGAAAACGCCTTCACCGCCACCCGCGCCCGCCGCATGCTCGGCGAAGTCCTCTTCGACAGCATTGCCACCGCCGGACACCTGCTCGACTTCAAATGGCCCGCCGAGGCCAACCTGCGTCAGGTCACCCGCCAGATTCGCGTCCCCCTCGCCCCGCCTGCCATGACCGAGGACGTCAAAACCCCGGCCCCCACCGACGAACCCGCCATGGCAACCCCCAACATGATGGTCATGGCCGGCAAAACCGCCAAAGCCCCCGCCCCCTACGACCTCGAACGCGGCGAGAAACTCGACTTCGAAGCCCTCCTCAAACAGGACACCAAGGACATCGTGGCCATGAAAAAAGGCGGTTCCGACGCCCCCGCCTCCCCGGCTCAGGTCATTGCCGAACTCAAGCAGGACTTCGCCATGATCAAGCAGAAGGAGGACGAAGCCATGGAAGCCCAGCGGCAGGCCCGCAACCGCCTCCTCCGCTCCGGCCTCGCCGAACGCTTCCGCCTCGAAACCGTCAAGGAAACCGTGGATGACAACCCCCGCTTCGACAGCACCCTGCGCATGGCCACTCCAGCGCCCCCGTCCCATTTCCTCCGCGTCTTCGGCCAGCCCTCCCGCGAAGGTCTTGGCGAATTCCGCGACGAATCCCCCTCCCTCCGTCAGGAACTGATGATGCTCAACGGCAAGGCCACCCACGAAGCCTCCCGCGTCGGCCCCCTCGAACCCCTCCACAACCTCATCGCCGGCCCGAACCCCAAGCCCGATCAGGCCGTCGAACTCGCTTACCTCGAAATCCTCACCCGCCGGCCGACCTCCGAGGAACTCGCCGAGGCCCGCACCATCCTCTCCACCGCCCCCAAACCCATCGAAGGTCTCGCCGACCTCCGCTGGGCCTTGCTCAACAGTCACGAATTCCGTTACCTCCCCTGATCATCACCTCAACCACAAAACCCTGAACACCACATGAGTTCCTGTCTCAACTATCAAGTCTCGCGCCGCCGGTTCCTCGGCCAGTTCTCCGGCACCGCCGCCCTCCTCGGCATGCCCATCCACCCTCTGGTCGCTGCTCTGCGCTCCGCCCACGCGCCCAACGCAGAATCC
>CAZUUP010000267.1:0-7899 GCA_964623105.1 uncultured Akkermansia sp. | reverse complement strand
CGCTGGAACCACAGGAACCATGATCGGAAACAAGGGTAGCCGGGGTGTTCTTCGGTTTGACTTTGCCGGGTCTGTCCCGACAGGCGCGATCATTCGGTCAGCGACTTTGTCGGTAATGGTGACCAAGGCGCCCCTCGGTGCCGCAAACTCGGTATTCGAATTGCGCCGGGTATTGCGGGATTGGAGCGAGCATCAGCTGACCTGGCTTCAGCGGAGTGCGGGCAACGCCTGGGGCAACCCAGGAGCCACCGCAGGCGTCGATTTTGCAGACGTGGCAAGTTCGACCGCCTTCGTAAGCATTGCACAAAATAGGTACACATTCGGCTCAACTTCGGCCCTGGTGGCGGATGTTCAGGCCTGGAGCGACGCTCCGGCTTCGAATTTCGGCTGGCTTTTGAAAAGCCAGTCGGAGCAAACGAGCAAGACGGCGCGGCATTTTGCCGCCCGCGAGGGCGGAGCCGCCAATGCGGCAACGCTCACCATCGACTTCGATGTTCCCGCAGCGGCCCCGACTCTCACACTGCTGCCCGTGGCAAACGGGGAGTTGCGCTTCAGTTTCCCCGCGGACGGCAACCGCGCGTATGTGATCGAGGGGCGAACCGCCTTCGGCACGGGTACATGGGAGGATGTGCTCACGCTGCCCGCAGCGCCAGCGGCGACGGTGCTGACGGTGACGAACTCGATTCTTGGGGGGGCGAAATTCTTCCGCGTGCGGACGCCGTGACCAACTGAGCGCAAACCAGCCGTCCGGCACGTCGAACAACTGCGCCCGGGCGGCTTACTTCGGAAGTTGGTTCAGTGTGTAGTAAAAGGTCGGATTCCAGAGGGTCTGCCCGGCGCTGCTCTTCACGTCGGTGCCGCGAACGGCGGTGACGTAACCGGCCTTCCAGCCTTGCACCCGCAGGCGCACGCTCAGGCGATCTGGGGAAACTTCGGCCTTGGCGACGGTAATGGCGGTGGCGCGATTTTCGCGGCCGTCATGATCGATTTCGGGGGAGCCATACTTGGCGTGGTAACGGTAGGTGTACTGGCTGACGTCGTAGCTCTCGGGATTGCCGGCGGTGGCGGGATCGACGGGCTGTGTGAAATGCAGATCGAAGCCGTCGGGACGGGCGCGAGCCTCGCGGATTTCAAACGGAATCTTGCCGGTGAAACTCACGCGTTCGAGCGCGGCTTCGACGGGCGCGACCGCCGCCCAAGTGCGCTGGCACCCGCCGACGTAGAGGTTGCCATCGGGTCCGAACGCCAGCCGGTTCACGCCCGAGAGGAAGCCCTTGAACATCGGCCACACGGCGCCTTGGTATTCGCCATTCACCTTTTCGAGAAACACCCGGGTGACGACCGCGTTCTGAAAATCCCCTACGAGCAACTGCCCCTTGAACGGCCCGAAACGATCATCGGGAATCTCGACAAACCCCGAGGCCGACCGCACGAGCTTGTAGGGAAACCACACCGCCGGCGGATCAAACTTGGTGGTCTTGCCGTATTCCGCCTCGGGCGCGGGTTTGGAACTGGGATGCCCATAAAATCTCCCCTGCTGAATGTGGTTCAACTTGCACGCCGCGATCCAGTTGCCCTGGTTGTCCGTGACGAACAGGTCGCGGTCCGGCCCGAAGGTGCCGATGCCGTTGGGCTCGCGCAGGCCGCTGGCTGCGATTACGGAGCCCGGGATCGTTGCACCATTCGTGAGAACCCAGCCCATGTATTTGAGGTTCCAGCGTCCGGCATGACCGGCGATGGCGACAGCCAGATCGTCGTGCTTCAACCGCGCCGGCCCATAGACAAAGGCATTGTAATGGCCCGAGTAATCCCACGCAGCGAAGTCCCGGTAGAACACGCCGACTTCAGCATCGCGATCCGGCTGGGGAAACCTGGTCAAAGCACTCTTTTCCGCGACGAATATATCCCCGCCGTGAACCAGCAATCCCATGGGCTCGAGCAGTCCCCGAGCGATGCGACGATACGTCGCACGATCCACCGCGCCAGTCGCTCCTTCGATGATGAAGAGGTCACCCAGCCAGGTCGCGACGGCGAGATTTCCATCCTTCAAGAAATCCATCCCCGTCACGAGCATTTCAGTTTCCCTGGGGAGGGGAAAATTCTCGGCCCGGTAGAACTCATTTCCGGCCACGCTCGAACGAGCTGGCGGAACGGACTGGAAAACCTTGGCCGGGGGGCGGGGAGGTGCCGGAAGATCCGCCACCTCGAAATTCATGCCACCCGCAAGCAACTCGCGCGCTTTCGCGACTGATGGGAGCACCAAGCTTACGATTTCAAATCTGATGTCCCGGCCGACAGGGATTTCCAGCCAGAGCCGAGCTTCACGTCGCTGAATGGTTTCGATCGGATTCCCCTTCTCGCCTCCCATTTCCGTGAATCGCTCGACTTTGTAACTGACTTCCTGATGACTTGCGTTCCATTTCACCGGTCCGCGGGCAACCACCAGCAGCGTATCGGCTTTGCGCTGAATCATAACGGCCCGAGGCTGCCCGGGAATCAGGACCGGAGAACCGTCCTCTGCATGGGCAAGATAGTGAAGAGGTTGCTTGTGGGAGCCTGTGACGGCAAATCGACGGACGACTACATCAGTCCCGCCAACCCGCTCCAAGCGATAGAATTCTTCGCACGAATAGGCTTCCTGCTGGTTGACGATCCGCTCGTGGTGGAAGCACACCCGATTCGCGAACACTTCGTGTTTGAGAAACTTGGGGGCGGTAGGCGGCGAAGGCAGCCCACCGCCCACAGAGTTCAGGTTAGCGATGTTCCCTACCACCCACGGATAGAACGGCGGCACGGTCCACAACACCTCGCCATCGAAGGTCGAGATGAAAGGGGATTTGGCGAAGCTGTATTGCGGACCGTAGAGGTTGAGTCCGCGTCCGCGCCAGACGGTGTGGATGCGGCAGAGGTCGGTGTCGAAACCGACGTGGAGATTGGTGCTCACCGCGATGGCGATGCTGCGTGTGGCCGCGGGCGTGGGCGCGGCGCGGAACGGCATGTCCGGCGGATCGTGCCGTGGCGTGACGGCGGCGGGTTTCGGGGCGGCGTGGGAAGTCGCGAGGGCGGTCGCAAGGACGAGCAGCGCAAGCCGGGCCGAGCACACGGGTGATTTCATGGAGATAAACATTGCGAACTGGGAACTCGAAAATCCAGCCAGTCGATGATTTTGAAAAACGGTCGCCATGGTTGCGAACGTCGCTATTTGACGCCGAGTTGCTCGATGATGAAGGCGAAGGTGAAGGCGTTTTCACGCAGGAAATCGTAGCGACCGGAGGCGCCACCGTGACCGGCGTCGAGGTTGACTTTAAGGAGGAGGGGATTCTTGTCGGTCTTGAGGGTGCGGAGTTTGGCGACGTATTTGGCGGGTTCCCAATACATGACCTGGCTGTCGTGATAGGAGGTTTTGACGAGGATGGCGGGGTAGTCGCGCGCGGCGAGGTTGGTGTAGGGGCAGTAGCCGCGCATCCGGTTGAAGGCGGACTTTTCCTTGGGGTTTCCCCACTCCTCGAATTCGGTGACGGTGAGCGGGAGGGTTTCGTCGAGCATGGTGTTGATGACATCGACGAAGGGGACATCGAGCACGGCGGCCTGGCAGAGGTCGGGGCGTTGATTGAGGACGGCGCCGATGAGCAGTCCGCCGGCGCTGCCGCCCTGGATGGCGAGGCGCGGGCGCGAGGTGTAGCGGCGGGCGACAAGGAAGTCGGCGGCGGCGATGAAGTCGTGGAAGGTGTTGGTTTTCTGCTCCATGCGGCCCTGATCGTGCCAGGGCTTGCCGAGTTCGCCACCACCGCGGATGTGGGCCATGGCGAAGGTGACGCCGCGATCGAGCAGGCTGAGGATGCCGACGGAGAAGCTGACGTCGTTCGGGAGACCGTAGGCGCCGTAGCCATCGAGCAGGAGGGGAGCGGAGCCGTCGCGGGGAGCGCCGCGTTTGCTGGCGAGGGAGATGGGGATCAAGGTGCCATCGGGGGCGGGGGCGTGGAGGCGCTCGACCTGGAAGTTTTCCGGCGAATAGCCACCGGGGACCTCGGTGCGTTTGAGCAGGAAGGTTTCGCCGGTCTCGAGGTCATGTTCGTAAACGGAGCGGGGTGTGATGAAGGATTGATAGCTGTAACGAAAGCGGGTGGTGACCCATTCGTGGTTGCTGTCGGCGGCGAGGTCGTAGGCGGGCTCGGGAAATTCAAGGCGGCGGGTCGCGCGGGTGTTGAGGTCGAGGACGGTGAGTTGCGGAAGGCCGTGCTCGCGCTCGTGCAGGACGCAGAAGTCGGAGAAGAAATCGGTGCCGGAAAGCATGACCGAGGGGCGGTGCGGGATTTCTTCGCGCCAGTTCGCGAGGCCGGGACCGGCGATGGGCACGGAGACAAGGCGGAAGTTGCGACCTCCCTTGTTGGTGCGGAGATAGAAGCGGTCACCGTGATGATCGACGTCGTATTCGTGGCCGGGTTCGCGGGCGAGGACGAGTTGCCAGGCGGCCTCGGGCTGGTCGGCGGGCAGGTAACGATATTCGCTGGTGGTCTTGCTGGTGGCGGCGAGGAACAGGAAGGCGCGGCTGCGGGTACGGCCGACGCTGAGGTCGAACATCTCGTCCTTTTCCTCGTATAGCAGCACATCGTGCTGCTCGCCCAGTCGATGGCGGTAGAGGCGGTACTGGCGCTTGGCATCGTCTTCGACTGTGTAAAAGAGGGTACGGTTGTCGGCGGCCCACTCGAGGGAGCCGACCTTTTCGATGCGCTCGGGGAAGAGTTTTCCGGTGCGAAGATCTTTGATCCGCAGGGTGTATTGGCGGAAGCCGGTGGTGTCCACGGCGTAGGCGAGCAGGTGGCCATCGTCGCTGACCTCGGAGGCGCCGACGGCGAAATACTTGTGGCCGCGGGCTTCGAGATTGCCGTCGAGGATGACTTCCTCGCGGGCCTTCGGCTGGTCGAGTTTGCGGCAGAGGATGGAGTACTGTTTCCCTTTCTCGGTGCGCGAGTAGTAGAGATGTCCACCGCGGCGGGCCGGAACGGAGGAGTCGGTTTCCTTGATACGGCGGAGCATCTCCTGATAGAGGGATTTCTGGAGTTTGGCGGTCGGTTGCATGACCGCGTCGGTGTAGGTGTTTTCGAGCTTGAGGTGCGCGAGGACGGCGGTGTTGGAGCGTTCGCGCAACCAGAAGTAATTGTCCACAAGCTCAACCCCGTGGAGTTGGGTGACGTGTGGAATGATCCGGGCGACGGGCGGCTTGGGCGGGGAAGGCGGGGCGGCAAGGGTGGTCATGGCGAGCGCGAACGCAGGAAGAAAACGGAGGAGCAAGTGACGAAGGGGCGAGCGAGGTGGCTTCATTGGCGACGGCGGCAGTATCAACTGGATGGAACGCTAGTCGGGCAGGACCGGGCGTCAATGCAGCACATGGGGATGTGGGCAATCGAAAGTGCGGACGCTGGAGCGCAGGCACGTGGTTACAATGCGCAGGTCGTCCGCACGTCCAGCGCGGACAGGGTCGCCCGGGCTCCCCAGTTTGGAGGCGGGCTTTGAGTCAGCTACGGAACTGCGATTGAGCTTTGCCGGCGTCGATCCGCCCCGCCGCATACGCCTCGAAAACCCGGCGGATCTCGTCGCGGACGCGGCGGAAGACGGCGAGCTTCTCGGCGTCGGTGCCGGTCGCGTGCGCGGGGTCGTCGAAGCCCCAGTGGTGGCGGTTCACCTGGCCGGGGAAGATCGGACAAACCTGGTCGGCGTTGCCGCAGACAGTGATGACGGTCTCGACCGGCTGCCCGAGGAACTCGTTCAGGTGCTTCGAGTGGTGGGCGGAAATATCGATGCCGATCTCGCGCATCACGGCGATGGCAAGCGGATGTACGTAGCCCGCGGGCTTGGACCCGGCGCTGGCGACACGGAAGCGGCCCTGCGACGCAGCGCGCAGCAGGCCCTCGGCGAGATGGCTGCGGCAGGAGTTGCCTGTGCAGAGCACGAGGATGAGCGGGGAATCGGAGTTGCTGTTCATGCAGATCTGTTGATCGGTTTGAATTCGAGGGTTCGGGGGTTGAAATCCTTCAGGCCCGGCGGCGGGCGCATGCACTGGTCTTCGGCGAGACAAGCGGTGTGGCGCACGCCCAGACGGAAAACGAGTTCACCGTTCACCGCGGCGACGGACTCGACCGGAAACTGGCTGATCCATCCGGCCTCGTGCTCGATGTCCACCTCGAGATCTTCCGATTGCAGAATGGACGCCGCTTTGTTGAGGATGCCAAGGAGCTTGCCAGCAGCGAGCCGGTGGTGCAGATCATCCGCGACCCACGTCTGGAGTCGGCACAGCGCGTCCGAGCGGAGCTTCCCGCCGCAATCGACGAAACGCTTGTCGATGCGCGCGACCTCGGTGACGTGCGCGTGTTCGGGCACGGCGACACCGTTGGGCAGGAGGAAACGGAGGTTCAACTCCGGATGCGCGGAGAGCGCGGTTTTCAGTTCGTTGAGTTTCATGCAGAGATTGTTGCGGGCGGGCCGCCCGCGCTCCTGTTATCGGGCCTCCGCCTCCTCACGGCGGCGGCTACGGGTTACGCGAGAATTTCTTTCACGACGTGGCCGTGGACGTCGGTGAGGCGGAAGTCGCGGCCGGCGTGGTGGTGGGTGAGTTTTTCGTGATCAAAGCCGAGGCAGTGCAATATCGTGGCCTGGAGGTCGTGAACGTGGACGGGGTTTTCGACGACGTGGAATCCGAGGTCGTCGGTGGCGCCATAGGTGAGGCCGGGCTTGATGCCGCCGCCGGCAAGCCACATCGAGAAGGCCTGCGGATGATGATCGCGACCGTTGCTGCGACCGAGCGCGGGGTTGGTCTCGACCATCGGCGTGCGGCCGAATTCGCCGCCCCAAATGACGAGCGTGTCGTCGAGGAGGCCGCGTTGTTTCAGGTCGGTGAGGAGGGCGGCGCTGGCTTGATCGGTTTTGCCGCAGTTGTTTTTCACGTTGCCCGCCACGTCACCGTGGGCATCCCAGCCTTCGTGATAAATGTTCACGAAGCGCACGCCGCGCTCGATCATGCGGCGCGCGAGCAGGCACGCGCGGGCGAACGAGGGCTTGGCGGGATCGCAGCCGTAGAGGTCGAGCGTGGCCTTGCTTTCGCTTTTGAGGTCCATGAGTTCGGGCGCGGTGGTTTGCAGGCGAAAGGCCATCTCGTAGGCGGCGATGCGCGTGGCGATCTCGGGGTCACCCTCGAGCGCGAGGCGCTGCTGGTTGAGGTCGCGGACGAGGTCGAGCGAGTCGCGCTGGAGCCGGGCGTCGATGCCGGCGGGGCTGGAAACATTGAGGATCGGGTCGCCCTGGTTACGGAAGCGGACGCCGGTGTAGAGCGACGGGAGGAAGCCGCTGGCCCAGTTCGCCGAACCGCCGCTGATGCCGCCGCCGGTGGACATCACGACGAACGCGGGCAAATCCTGCGTCTCGGAGCCGAGGCCGTAGAGCACCCACGAACCGAGGCTCGGGCGGCCGGGCTGGGAGAAACCGGTGTTCAGAAAAATCTGCGCGGGCGCGTGGTTGAACTGATCGGTGCGCACGGAGCGGACGATACAGATGTCATCCGCGACCTTCGCGAGGTGCGGGAGCATTTCAGAAAGTTCTGCTCCGGATTTTCCGTGCTTCGCAAATTTGTAGCGCGGTCCGAGCACAGCGGCATCGGGGCGGATGAAGGCGTAGCGTTGCCCGCCGATGACGGAGGGTGGAATGGGTTTGCCCTCGAGTTCGGTGAGCTTGGGTTTGTTATCGAAGAGTTCGAGCTGGCTCGGCGCGCCGGCCATGAAGAGGTGGATGACGCGTTTGGCGGTGGCGCGGAAGTGCGCGGGCCGCGGAGCGAGCGGGTGGGTGCGTGGCGATGCGGCGGCGGCGAACGTGCGGTGGCGGAAGGCGTCGGTGAGCAGGCTGGCGAGG
>CAZUUP010000266.1:0-7904 GCA_964623105.1 uncultured Akkermansia sp. | reverse complement strand
CTTTTTGATTCCCCCGCCAGCAACCCAGCACTCAAGTGCTGGGCTACTTTCGGTCGTCCCTGCGGAACTGATCCAAGGCGCATCAATCGTCGCAACCAACTGAGATGCACCCCGCACCTGTCCAAGGGTGAAATGCACGTTGTCAGGCTCCCGAAGCACTACTAAACTCAACCATCGCCAACCAATCCAAATTCCCATCATGCCTGCCAACCCCGCGTCCCAGTCCAAGCCCCGGTTCGGCGAACTCCCCGACCGAGTGTTGCAAAGTGACGAGAACGCCACCGCCCGGCAGGCAGTGGCTGATCTCCGCGCAAACCGCGCACTCATAGGCCGTCGCCGCAAAGGCCGCCGGATTTCCGACCGGGACATCAAGGACTCCATAGCAACGGGTCGCCCATGAACATTGCTGTCGCGCGATCTATTTCCTCGTTCCATCCAGCCGACCTATCGCGCCAAAACCCTCCGCACCCGACCAGCCTATGAAACATCCCATCCTCACCAAAAAGCTCGGAGTTCTCGGTATCTTCATTACCGCGCTGACGCTGCTGTGGCCGGCTCATTTGCAAGCGGCGGCCGGACCGCGGCCCATGTCGATCTGCGGGAATTTGACCGGTGCGGACGGAGTCGAGTGGGGCGAAGTGAGCGAGGGATTCCAAATGGCCGTCGCGCTCGACGAGCGTTCGCGTACTGTTGTCACCTGGATTCGGAATGGGACCGCCGAACCGCGACCCTACAACGCAACGCTGCTGACGTTTGGGGGCTACATCCACCCCGAAGTTTTCGGACCGAAGGGCGTCTGGCTGCGAGTTGAAGAGAAGCTACCGGAGCGGTGGAGGAATTTCCGGGGTTATATCGGCGCACTTTCCCCGGGTGAAGACAACACGCTCGAACCGGGGACCATCATGCCCAATTCAGAGTGGCACCGCTGCTCTCTATATTCGAAGCTCTACGGCATAGAGGTAAATTCGGTTACGTTTACCAACACAATTAATGGTGGTTTCATCTGGTTTTCGAATCCGCCCCCACAAGGCCTCTTCTGGCCTTCAAATCCGCCTCCAAGAGATTTTTCCGGTTCTCCGAATCAGACTCAACGAACCTGGATTTCCACGGCCACGGTTTCCTGCGCCCTCAAGTGGCGGGACTGGCCTGCCTGGGTGTTCGATCAACCGCGCGTCAAGATTCGCATCACGCAGAGCTTGTACAATCGAAGCAACTTATCCCGGCCGAGCGAGCCTTGTTACCAATTCACAATTACGTCTCCACCCATCGAGGTGGACAGCGACCTGATCCGCCAGTCCGTCGTGGAGTCGCGAGCTACCGGTGGTGGCGCACCAGCTAGCTCCAAATGATAGCGTGCTCAACACCCGACCAGCCTATGAAACATCCCATCCTCGCCAATAAGCTCGGAATTCTCGGTATCTTCATTACCGCGCTGGCGCTGCTGTGGCCGGCTCATTTGCAAGCGGCGGCCGGACCGCGGCCCATGTCGATCTGCGGGAATTTGACCGGTGCGGACGGAGTCGTCTGGGGAAGAGTGACCGAAGGGTTTCAGATGGCAGTGGGCCTCGACGAGACCCGCTTGAGACTCTGTGCGTGGATTCGCAATCCGACAGCGGAAGCGCAATCGTTCAATTCCACTTTGCTGGGACACTGGAGCGCAGTCGATTTAGAGGTGCTCGGAGCGGACGGCGAGTGGCATCGAACCGAGGAGGAGCATCGGTCCACTCTTTGGCGCGCTTACATCGGCGCCATTACGGACCGGGAAGACCACTCGCTCCAGTCGGGCGAAATCATGGCGAACCGTGATCGGCTTGAGGCCGCAAAGAGGCTCGCCCACTACGCCCCTTCCCAGTCGCCCCCAGCCACGAATGTGACCGTAGCCGCGATCAGCCTGCCAAGTCTCCCCCTCTCCACCTACACCAACATCTTGGCCGGTCTGGGCATAACAAATTCCCCGGTTATCGCTTCCACCAAGACCTTTCGGGACGGTGCTGTTAATCGCGAAGTGCGCGACGAACCAAACTGGCTCACGACGGCGACGTTTGTCCGCCCGCTAATCTGGCGGGAATGGCCGGCGTGGATATTTGACAAACCACGGGTCACAATTCGTATCACCCAGAAGTTGAGTGATGCCAGTCCGTCCAACCGCACTTTCACAATCGAGTCACCCGCCATCGAGTTGGAGAGCGACCTGATCCGCCGAGCGATAGCGGAACGCAATGCCGTCGCCCCGGCCGCGGCTCCAGTTCCGGCCAGCGGCATCTCGTTCCCCCGGGTCCGTTAGAGTTCGCGCGAGTCTGGCTTTCCCTTTCTCGCCGTCCCTCCGGCCCTCTCTCCCTCCGTCCCTCCGTCTCCCCCTCACTCCCCCAGTTCCCGCCACAAATGCGCCCCGAGCCGCATCCCGGCGGCAAACGCATCCAGGCTGAACTTCTCGTTCGGCGAATGCAGGTTGTCGTCGGGCAGCGCGAGGCCGACCAGCAGCGTGTCCACGCCGAGGATTTTTTTGAAATCGTTCACAATCGGAATCGATCCACCCTCGCGCAGCAGCACGGGCGTGTGGCCGAACGCCTGCCCGAGCGCGCGCAACGCCGCCTGCGCCGCCTCGCTGCGCGGCGACACCAGATACGGCTCGCCGCCGTGCCCCTGCGACACCTCGATCCGCACCGACGGCGGACACACCTTGCGCAGATGTTTCGCCACCAGCTTCAGGATTTTCTCCGGCTTCTGATTCGGCACGAGGCGGAACGTCAGCTTCGCGCGCGCCCACGACGGCACAATCGTCTTGCTGCCCTCGCCCTGGTAACCGCTCGTCAACCCGTTGATCTCGACCGTCGGCCGCGCCGCGCGCTGCTCGTTCGGTGTGAACCCCTTCTCGCCAAACAACGCCGGCACGCCCAAAGACTTCCGATACGCGCTCTCCTTGAACGGCAGTCGCGCCATTTCCTTGCGCTCGTAAGCCGTCAGCTTCACCACTTCATCGTAAAATCCCGGAATCGCCACGCGCCCGTTTTTGTCGCGCAGACTCGCGAGCATCTGGCACAACGCCATCGCCGGATTATCCACGCTGCCGCCATACAGGCCCGAGTGCAGATCGCGCGACGGCCCGTGCAACGTCACCTCCACCGCCGCGATCCCGCGCAGCGCATACGTCAGCGCCGGATGCTGCAAATCCAGAATCCCCGTGTCCGAAATCACCACGCCGTCGCACCGCAGCTCTTCGCGATGACTCTTCAAAAACGGCGGCAGATTCTCGCACCCGACCTCCTCCTCGCCCTCGATCACGAAGGTCAGGTCGCACGGCAGCGGCGTGCCCGTTTTCAGATACGCCTCGACCGCCTTGAGATGCGCGAAGTTCTGTCCCTTGTTGTCGCTCGCGCCGCGCCCGAACAGCGACCGCCCCTCGATGCGCGGCTCGAACGGCGGCGTTTTCCACAGCTCAAACGGCTCGGCCGGCTGCACGTCGTAATGCCCGTAAACCAGGTAATGCGGCCGCTTCTTCGCCGGATCACGCGGCGTCCTCGCCAGGACGATCGGATTCCCGTTCGTCGGACACAACTCCGCCTCCATCCCAATCTGCCGGCAATGCGCCACCACCCACTTCGCGCACGCCTCGACATCCCCGCGATGCTGCGGTTGTGCCGACACGCTGGGAAAACTCACATACTCGCACAACTCGCGTACAAACCGCCCCTCATTCGCCGCCAGATAATCCAGAACCAGTTTCATGCCCCGACCCTACCTTCCGTCCCCGCCGCGAGGCAAAACAAAGCGGCGATCACCCCTTCTCGATGCAGGCGTACGCATTGTGGTTGTGGATGCTCTCGTAATTCTCCGCCTCAACCTTGTACCACGTGACATCCGCAAGCGCATTGAGCCGCAGGGCCACATTGCGGACGAGGTCTTCGACGAAAACCGGGTTTTCATACGCCCGCTCGGTCACGAGCTTCTCATCCGGCCGCTTCAGCAGGGAATACAACTCGCTGCTGGCCGAGCTTTCGACCAACGCGATGACATCCTCAATCCAGACAATCTTGCTGGAACGCACCGCCACCGTCACTTCGCCCCGTTGGTTGTGAGCGCCATAACGGCTGATGGCCTTGGAACATGGGCAAAGCGTGGTGACATTGACCTTCACCGTGAGTACAAAATCGATGTCCGCGCCGCACGCCGCCGCATCAAAACGGACAGTGTAATCCATCACTCCTTCCCGGCCGGTGGCAGGTGCCTTCTTCACCAGAAAGAAGGGAAATTCCATCTCCAGATGAGAGGTGGCGGCATGCAGCTTGACCTGCATCGCGTGAAGTATCTCCGGGATGTTTTCCACGTGAACGACACTGCCGTGAGCGTTCAGCACCTCGACAAAACGACTCATGTGCGTGCCCTTGAACTCCTTCGGAAGATCAACGAACAACCCGATTGTCGCCACGGTGCTCTGCAACGTGCCATGGGTCTTGTCACGCACCTGCACCGGAAAACGCAACCCCCGCACCCCCACCTTGTCGATGCGCAACTCGCGATGATCACGCTCGCTCTGCTTGTCATGCAACTCCACCCGCCCCGCCGCCTTGCTCGAAGCCGCTTTCTGGACCTTAGTTTTTCGCATCAGGAGCCGCAAGCTAACAGGCCCGGACTGGTTTGCAAAAAGGAGTTTTGGCTACCCCGCACCGCGCCGCCAACCGCCGGTGCCGGGGTTCCCTTTTGACACCCCTCCAACCGGCCCCTAATGATACCCGCGTGATTCAATTCTTCCGCGTCCTCCGATCCACACTCCTTCTCGGCCTGCTTCTGCCGGACTCGAACTCCAACGCGGCGACCTTCACCGTCGCCAGCTACAACGTGGAGAACTACCTCGACGCACCTGCCGGCACCCGGACGGTCAAGCCGCCGGAATCCCGCGCCAAAGTCCGCCAGGTCATCCGCGCCCTCGGTGCCGATGTCATCGCCCTCCAGGAGATGGGGGCCGCCTCGGCGCTTCAGGAATTGCGCGCATCCCTCAAGGCTGACGGATTGAACTACCCCCACTGGGAACATGTGAACGGACCCGATGCCGACATCCACGTCGCGGTCCTCAGCCGTTTTCCCATCACCGCGCGAAACTCCCACACCAACGAGGCTTACCTGCTCGCCGGCCGCCGTTTCCTCGTCAAACGCGGCTTCCTCGACGTCAACATCCAGGTCAACCCCGACTATCAATTCACGCTCATGAACATCCATTTGAAATCCAAACGGCCCGTCCCCGAGGCCGACGAAGCCGACCTCCGCGAAGAGGAAGCCAAACGCCTCCGCGAACTGATTGACGAAAAACTCCGCGCCTATCCGAACCAGAACCTCGTCGTCTGCGGCGACTTCAACGACACCCGCGACTCCCGTGCCCTCAAGGCCGTCATTGGCGGACGTGGCAAACTGTCGCTCTTCGACACCCGCCCCGCCGAACGCAACGGTGACAGCGCCTTCCGCCCGAAGGTTTACTACACCCCGCGCAACATCACGTGGACCTATTTTTACGGCAAAGAGGATTCCTACAGCCGCATCGATTTCATCCTGCTCAGCCAGGGCATGACCCGCGAATGGAGACCGGAACTCACCTCCATTTTCGCCGTCCCTGATTGGGGCATCGCTTCCGACCACCGCCCCATTATCGCCGGCTTCGAAGCCGCCGAGCGCTGAGCCCGCCCCGCGTCCCCCAACCCGAGCGATCCCAACCCAACATCATGATCCCCGCTCCGCAACCACCTTGCTGAGCTGCCCTCGACACCGGCCCTTCCAACGGCTGAATCGCCGCCATGACTTCCACCCCACCCGCGTCCGACCAACTGGCCTCGCGCATCCTCTGGGGCCTCGCCGCCGGCATCGCCCTCGGGCTCCTGGCCCGCGCGCTCATCGCGTGGCAGCCCGGCTGGCAGGCGCCCCTGCATGCGACGGCCCTCCACGTCCTCGACCCCCTGGGCCAGATCTTTCTGCGGTTGCTCTTCTTCGTCGTCATGCCGCTGGTCTTCGGCTCACTCGCCCTCGGTGTCGTGCAACTCGGCCGCCTTGACCGCCTCGGGCCGCTGGCCGGGAAAACCTTCGCGCTCTTCGCCATTAACATGGCCATCGGCGTCGCGCTCGGTCTGGTGATGATGAACTTGCTGCAACCGGGCACCAGCCTGCCTCCCGAAATCCGGGCGCGCCTCCTGACGGAATTCGGCACCAGCGCCACGCAGATTCAAGCCAAGGCCGGCGAGCAGATATCCCTCACCCCCATGGCCCTCGTGGACATGTTCATGCCGCGCAATCTCCTGAAAGCCGTGGTCGATTTCCAGGTGCTGCCCCTGATCGTCTTCGCCCTGTTGGTCGGCGCGGCCGGCACTACGCTGCGCGACGACCACCGGCATCAGCTCCAGTCCGCCCTGGAACTCTCCAACGATCTGCTGATCCGACTCGTTCACTTCGCGCTGCTGCTCGCACCCCTGGCCGTCGCGGCCATGCTGGCCAGCGTCGTCATCCGGCTGGGGTTTGATTTCCTTCGCGCGCTCCTGCTGTTCGTTGGCGGCGTGCTCGCCGTCATGGCCATCCACCTTTTCGGGACCATGTCCTTGCTGCTCAAACTCCTGTCCCGCCGCTCTCCCCGGGCATTCTTCCAAGCCATCCGCACCGTCCTGGTCACCGCCTTTTCCACCAGCTCCAGCAACGCCACACTGCCCACCACGCTCCAAGTCACCCGCGAAAAACTCGGCGTCTCGGTCAGCACCGCCGGCTTCGTCCTGCCGCTGGGAGCCACGCTGAACATGAGCGGCACCGCGCTTTACGAAGGTTGTGTCGTCCTCTTTGTCGCCCAGGTTTACGGCTTCAGCCTCGGCCTCGGCCAGCAGGTGCTCCTCCTCTTCCTGGCCGTCGTGAGCGCGGTCGCTGTGGCCGGGATTCCCGGTGCCTCCCTGCCCCTCATCGTCGGCCTGCTCGTCAATTTCGGCCTTCCCGCCGAAGGCATTGCCCTCATCCTCGGCGTGGATCGCTTCCTCGACATGTCCCGCACCGTCGTGAACGTCGCCGCCGACATCGTCACCGCGTGCATCGTGGACGACGCACTCCCCCCGGCCACCCCGGCTCAGCCCCCAAACAACAGGCTCGGATAATCACGATCGTCGTTCAGCTTCACGCGCGGAAACGCCTTCAGCGAAAACGTGAAACCGATTGTGAAATCATCCCGGCCGGCGCGATTGTCGCGAAACCGGCACGTCAACGCCCCGGTCCAGCTGCGAAAATCGTGGTACAGCGAGTAGAATTGCTCCTCCAGAGTGCCATCCCGCGCCTCGAAATGCTGCGAGGCACGCAACCCCCAGTTCTCGTTCAAACGGAAGTAAATGCTCCCCGTGATGACATTGTTCGGCAGGTTCGTGCCGAAACTGGCATCGGGCCGGAAATACCGGTGCCCCACCGAGAGACTCCAGAAATCCTGCGGCTGCACCACCATCCGGTGATCCGCCAACCGCCAGGCGGTGTGGTTGATGTCATAGCGCGTCTCCGAGGTGAACGTCAGCCACGACGCCGGCTTGAAATCCAGATCGGAAAAAACATCGCTGAAGGTCGCGTTCGTCGCATTGGGCTGGAGCCGCCAGTCGGTGAACACCGCCCAGTTCACCACATCGTCAATCTGTCCCCCGCGTTTCGTTTGCAACCGGTTGCTCAGCCCCAACCGCAGAACATTCTGGCTGTCGATCGAGTCAATTGAGTTGTAATCCGGAAACTCCAGCGGCGCGAGTCGGAAGACCGCCTGGTCCGTGTCGAACTGCGGCAGGCGATTCGGCCGCACGTTCGGACGCGGCACAAAGGCATAGTTCACCGACGGCCCCACCATGCGCCGGATGCCATCCAGCGTCAGCGTCCGGTTCTTCACCCCCGCCCACACCCGCGACGCCGTGGAGCTC
>CAZUUP010000265.1:0-7919 GCA_964623105.1 uncultured Akkermansia sp. | reverse complement strand
CGGCGACGAGATCGGCGGTGCCGCCGGAAAGTCATCCGCTGGAGCGCGGGCCGGCATTTGGCGCGGCGGACGCGGGCGAGGTTGCGAGGGCGGGCGAGGGCAGCGAGTCGGAGGCGTGGCCGATGTTCCGGCATGATGAATTTCGCAGTGCGGGCGCGGATGTGGCGGCACCGACGGCGCTCGATGTGCGCTGGAGCACGGAGATTGCGGGGCCGGATTATCGCAGCGGGATCGGCGCGGAATGGGCGGACAATCCGTGGACGGCGGGGCCGCTGAGCGCGCCGGTGGTGGCGGGCGGGCGGGTGTTCGTGGCGCAGAGTGACACGCACCGGCTGCTGGCGCTGGACGCGGCGACGGGCAGGGAGCGGTGGCATTTCACGGCGGGCGGGCGGCTGGACGGTCCGCCGGCGGTGCAGCGCGGACTGGCGATCTTTGGTTGTCGCGACGGCTGGGTTTATGCGGTGCGGGCGAACGATGGCGTGCTGGCGTGGCGGCGGCGGATTGCGCCGGATGACCGGAGAATTTCGACTTACGGACAGATCGAGAGCGCGACGCCGTGCGCGGGGGCGGTGCTGGTGAGCCGCGGGCTGGCGTATGTGAGCGCGGGGTTGCATCCGAACAGCGACGGCGGCGTGCGCGTGGCGTGTCTGCGGCCGGAGGATGGCGAGCTGGTGTGGCTGAAGAAATTTGATGACCTGGGTTTCGACAGTCCGTGGCCGGAGCCGTTCGATCCGCGGGTGAAGGACAAGCCCGGCCTCGCGAGCGATCCGTGGCGGACGATCCGGCCGGCGGAGTATCGGCACTTTGATTTGCCGGTGCGGGACGGGGACGCGATCGCGGTGTCGCGCTGCACGTTTGATGCGCAGAGCGGCGCGGTGGAGTTGCGCAAGACCAGCGGCTACTACACGACGACGGCGGGCGCGAAGGTGCCGCGGACGGCGTGGCGCTACACGGATGTGCAATCGCGTTCCCCGCTGGCGGCAAGCCTGGGCGCGAGCGTGTTCAGCACGAGTCCGCGACAGGCGGTTTTCTTCCGCGTGGATTTCACACCGGGGGCGAAGTTCGACGGCAACTGGGTCGAGGTGAAGCACGAGCAGTTCAAGGCCGGGTTGACCCACGCCTCCTCGAAACTTTTCGCCGGCGGCGCGAAGTGGAGCGTAGCGACGGCGGGGGAAACGGCGAGCTATCCGCGGGCACTGGTGGCCTTGCGTGGGCGGGTGCTTTATGCGGATCCGAACGGAACACTGACACTGCGCGATGCGGCGGATGGGCGCGAGGTGCTCCGCACCAAGCTCGAGCCGCTGGCATGGGACGGCGCGGCGGCGGTGAGCGGGCGCATCTTCGCAACGACGAGCGCGGGGCGGGTGGTGTGTTTGGGCGGGAAGTGAACGTCCGACTGTGTTTTGCCGGCCTTTGGGCGAACAATGCCTGGTGCTTCAGCCGAGGAAACCGAGGTTAGGGCTCGTGAATTTTGAGAGGTTGGGAAACACCGCGGCGAGTTGATCGGCCGGTACGCCGAGCCACGCGGCGAGAGTCGCGCCGTATTGATCGGTGGCGGTCGTCGGGATGAGGGTTCCCCGCGAGCCGGAATCGTCCGGGCCGCCGAGGGCGGGGGCGGGGAAGGTGCCATACATTTTGCCGCCCCGGACGGCGCCGCCGAGGATGAGGTGGTGATTGCCCCAACCGTGGTCGCCGCCCGAGCCGCTGGGTTGGAGGGAACGACCGAAATCGGACATGGTGAAGCTCGTCACACGGTCGGCGACGCCGAGTTCGACGGTGGCATTGTAGAATGCCGCCAGCGCGTCGGAGACCTGGCGGAGCAGGCTCCAATGCTGCCAATTTTGCGACCCATGGGTGTCGAAGCCGCCGAGCGAGCAGAGGAAGACCTGGCGGCGCATGCCGGTGGAGTTGCGCAATTTGATGATTCGCGCGACTTGCTGGAGTTGGGCGCCAAGGCTGGTCCCGGGGAAGGGCGTGGTGAGGGTGGCCGTGGTGCCGGTCAGGAGTTGGTTCAGGTCGAGGGCGTCGCGGCGGGTTTGATTGGCGGCCTGCACCAAGGCGAGTCCGCTGTCGAATTGGAGCACCTGTTGGAGCCCGGTGCGACGGGCGTCAGCCGCGGCTTGCGGCCAGAATTGCATGCCGCTGACGTCAAGATTGAAGCCGGGGAAGAGGCTGGCGGAGCGGATGGTGTTGCCGGTGCAGAAGAGCGAGGGGCCCGCAATCGAGACGGCAGTGGGAAAAGCGGCGGTGCCATTCATCGGTTGGACGAGGTCGGCGACGCGTCCCCCCCAGCCGGTGCCGCCGGAGCCGTTGGGATTGCCCGCCTGCATTTGCTGGGTCTGGTCGGAGTGCGAGAAGAGGTTGGTGGGCACCGGGACGGCGTTGGCGAGGAACTGCGCGCGGGTGGTGGGCTGGACGAGCATGCCGACGTTCGCCAGGACGGCGAGCCGTCCGCCGGCCCAGTGGGGATGCACGCCAACCAGGCCGGGATGGAGGCCGTAGGGCGTGTCGTCCGGCGTGGCAACCTGCAAGAGGGCGCCGTTGCTGTCGGGCAGGGCGAGTCCGCCCCGGGCGGCGCGGTAGGCGTTGTAGGCGGTTTGTTGCAAGGGCACGACGGTGTTATGGCCGTCATTGCCTCCGGCGAGGAAGATGCAGACCAGGGCCTTGTAGTCGGGGGTGGAGGTCTGGGCGAGCGAGTTCATCCAGCCGAAGCGGGCGAGGAGCGAGGAGGCGCCCACGCCGGCGAGCCAGCGGCGGCGGTTGAGAGGATGTTGAATCATGGCAGGGTTCTTTCTTGGTGCGGGGTTGGAGAGGGCAGTTTCAGTCAGTGTTGGATCGCGTATTGGCCGCTGAGCGCGGTGAGGTAGAGGACGGTTTCGATGCGCGTGGCCGCGTCGTAACCGGGGGCGGCGGCGTTGATCAGGACTTGTTTCATGGCGGCGGGCATGCGGCCGTAGAGCAGGACTTGATTCGCGGCCTCGACGAGGTTGGGGAGGTCGTTGCCGTAGGGCAGGAAGGGCGCGAGGCTGATGCCAGTATCGGGGTTGTTGGGCGAGTGCAGGAGGGCGTAGATGAAGTTGCCGCGGAGGGTGGCCTCGGTGGGCGAGTAAATCTGAAACTCGGGACCGAACAACGGGCTCTTCGGCACGCGGTAGAGGGGCGAGAACCAGTTGAAGACCGAGGGCGGATTCAGGACGGACTGCCCCAGCGAGTCGAAGAGGTAGGTGAGTTGTTGGGTGGTGCTGAAGCGGCCGTTGAGCGCGCGCACCAGGCCGGCAATGTGGAGGATTGGCTCTTTCAAGCGCCCCTGGTCGGCAGCCGGCGTGTCCTGCCGGGCCTCGGGGTCGAGGAGAATGGCGGCGATCACCGCTTTGAGGTCGCCTGCGACGCCCGAGCCGTTGTTGGTGAAAACATCGGCGACGCGCCGGATGTACGCGGCTGACGGGTTGCTCGTGACGAGGCTGCGAATCAGCCGGGTCGCAATAAACGGAGCGGTGTTGGGATGTCGCATCAGGCAGTCGATCACGCCGTCGAGGTCCTGTTCGACCGTCTGGCCGGCGGGCAGGGTGGTGCCGAGGAAGGCCTTCGCGGACGGGTCGTGTCGGGCGGGCGCGGGCACCATGGGCGCGCCGAAGTATTCCCAGCCGCTGCCGCCGGGGGGCGTGGCGTAAACCCAGCCGGTGAGCGCCAGCGCCACTTGTTGCACGGTGCGTTGGTCATAGGTGGGGATCGGGAGTCCGTTCCAGTCGAGCAGCAAGGAGCCGTCAGGATTCAGCTGCCAGAGGCCGATGGTGAAAAGTTGCAGGAGTTCGCGCGGATAATTCTCGTTCGCGCTGCCACCGGGTCCGGGCCGAGTCGAATAGGCCAGGTCGAGGTATTTGCCCATCGATGGGCAGACGGTGAGGTCGCGCAGGAGGGTCCGGTAATTGCCAAAGGCGTGGCGGCTCAAGAGTTGCAGCCAGGGGAGCATGGCGTCGGGATAGATCAGCTTGTTGGCCGACGTCACCAGGATTTGCCCCAACGAATAGGCGACGCGCTGCCGCAGTTGGTCGGGCGCGCCGGTGTAATTGGCCAGCATCCAGTTGCGCAGCCCGCCCATCGAGTTGTTGGTGGGCATTGGAATGACAGTTTCCGGCAGTGCGAATTGTTCCTGGAGATATGCCGGAATGCCCCGTTGCTGGACGGCCGCGAGTGATGCCCGAGTCGGACCGAACGAGGACTGCTCGAGGAATCGGGCGGCGGCAAGCGACACGGTCGGGGGAGGCGCGGAACTGAGCGTCACGACTGCCTGGGCGGTGGCCGCCGGATTGGCGACGGCGGCGGCGCGAATGGTCACGGTGGCCGGCACAGGCACGGCGGCCGGTGCGGTGTAAGTGCCGGCGGCGCTGATCGTGCCGACCGTCCCCGACCCGCCGTCAACGCCATTCACCGACCAGATCACGGCGGTGTTGGCGGTCCCCGTAACCGTGGCGGCAAAGGTCTGGGTGCGACCGACCTGCACGGTGGCGGTCGCCGGGGAAACGACCACCGTCAGCGGAGGCGGAGTCAATGTCACGGTCGCCTGCGCAAACGCGGTCGGACTGGCAACTGACGTGGCGCGGACCGTGAGGGTGGAAGTCACGGGCAGTGTCGCCGGGGCGGTATAGACGCCGCCGGCGGTGATGGTGCCCAAGGTCGCTGATCCTCCGGCAATGCCGTTCACCGACCACGTCACCGCCGCATTGGTGCTGCCTGTGACGCTGCTGGTGAATGCGCGGGTGGTCCCGACCGCGACGGCGGCGGAGACGGGTGCGACGGCGACGGTGACGGCCTGGGTGATGACCGTGACAGCGATCCCGTTGCCGGTGACCGCACCGTTGCCCGGCTGGCGTACCGCGAAGCGCAGCGTGCCCGCCTGCGCAACCGTTCCGCGCGCAACCAGTGCGGTTGCTGACACGAAACTCGTCGCTACCGGAACGTCGTTGACCAGCACCTGGGAATCGGCGGCAAAGTTCGCGCCGTTCAGGCTGACTTGAAAAGGCCCGGGTGCGAGGCTCGCAGGAGAGACGCTCCACAACCACGGATACGGTCGCGTAATTGTGAGGCGGGCGGTGCCGACCGCGGCGGGAAAGGCGGTGCTGCGGGCCCTGATGTACACCACGTTGGCCGCCGGCGGAACGTCCGGGGCGCGGTAGTAGCCGCTGGCTGAGATGGTGCCGAAGGTGGCGGTGCCGCCCACGATGTCGTTGACCGACCAGACCACGGAGTTGGGCGAGATGGGCACATAGACGTTGAACTGCCGGGAGGCACCGGCCTCGATCCGGGAGTCCGTTGGGTAAACCGCGATGGAGCCGGAAACTTGGGCGGCAGCCCGCGGGGTCAGCGCCAACCCCACCAGCAACAGCGGCAAGGTTAACAACGACCCAAGACGACGCAGGCGCGGATGCGAGATGAACGGCGGGGTCGGGCGGGGATAGCGGTCCAGGGAACGGAAGGGAACCTGAGGCCGCGCCGGGAGTGGTTTGCGGGTTTCAGCCGGTGCAGTGTTCATGATCCGATCATGCCCCGCAGCCGAGGATTCATACAATACGGTGATATATGTATTTGATGAACTGATGCACCAGCGGGCGAAATCGCAGGGGAGGACTATCGCCGCGAGTTTCCGGAGAGTGCGGTTATGGTGCCAGTCTTCGAACCCGAACTGCGCGGCCGATGGCGTGGGTCGGTCGTGGGGGTGGCGGCTTCCGGTTGCAGAAACGTGGGCGCGGTTGGAGAACTCGGAACGCTGGATTCCAGTCGGGATTTTCCGCAGGGTGAATGTCGAGTCACGCCTGCCATCCCGCCACCCGCCGGCTCAAGGTTTTGCTTCGCCCACGATGACGTGCGGCGCGCTTACGGTCGCGCCCCGGTTGTCCGTGACCGTCAAAAAGTAAACCATCGGCCGTGGCGACGCCGGAAGGACCGCCGAGACCCGGCCGTCCACGAGCTTCGCCTCGACGCTTGTCCACACGCGTTTTTGCCAGGCGCCCTCCGCCTTGGCGAAATGAAGCTGCCCCTTCAGCACCGGCACTTGCGAAGAAACACTTGCGCTCACCTCATCACCCTTGGTTTGCATGTCGCCCACCTTTGGCAGCGGCGCACCCGCTCGCAGCAAGCTGTCCGCGAACAGCCCGATCTCGACCGGTGCCCAACCCGCTGGATGCGAATGCCGGAGTGTCGGCGTGATGCCCAGCGTCACCGGCGCCGCGACGAGTCGGTAGCACTTTTGATAACTGTCCAGCGGATACGCGAAATCCGTCGTGCCGTTCAGGAACAAAATCGGACAGCTTGCCCCGGGCAGATAACGTGACGGATCAAAAACCTGCACCCAGCGTGCGGTGGCTTCGGGGCCAAGGTTCGCGAATTGCCGGAGCCAGGCGCTGTTCTCATGCAGAAATCCGCAGCCATACACCGGCACCGAAACTTTCAGTCGGTCATCCAGACCGGTCACGATGCACGTCAAATATCCGCCCCAACTGATCCCCGTGATGCCGATGCGCGCCGCATCCACCTCGGGCCGGCTGGCCAGCAACGAATGCCCGCGAATCACCGCCGCCACCGCATGGTAGGTCCACATTTCCTTCACGCCGTCGCCGCTGAACACGCGGAATTTGTCCGTGTCGCCCTGTCCCGGACCACCATCCGGCAGGCGCTTGCCGTCCGGTCCCACTCCCGCGAGATCCATTGCGATCGCTGCGTAACCGCGCTGCGCCCACAGCGTCGTCCATTCCGGGAACGCCTTGCCGCCCCCACCGTGGACACAGACCATCGCGGGCAGCCTGCCTTCGACCTTCTCCGGCCGCGCGTAGTAGGCGAAGACCCTCGTGGGTTTGCCGCTGAACGGTTCGCCCTCGTAAAACACCTCCTGCACCAGACCCTTCCGCTCGCCCCACGTCGCCGTCGGCGTCTCCTTCAACTTCGCCAGATTCCATGGCCCGGTGAAACGCTCCGCGGCGGGTGACGACCACGACGATCCGAAAATCAGGAGGCCAACGGCCAGGGGAAACCAAACGGTGTTCAGGCGCATGGGCATCGGACCTTCGCCGGGCGCCGGACCTTCAACCGTCGCACAACGCCGCCAGCGTCACCTGTGCCAGCCGCGCGCGCACGACGTCGGCCAGTTGGAGCTTTTCCGCGGGAAACGTCTGCGCCACCGCCACGCAGCGCATCCCCGCCGCCTTGGCCGCCTGCACCCCGTTGACGGCGTCCTCAATCACGACACACGCTGCGGGAGGCACCCCGAGCTTCGCGGCCGCCGCGAGAAAAATGTCCGGCGCCGGTTTCTTGTTCACCACGTCCTCGCCGCTCACGATTGCGTCCCACGACTCGGGATCCAGCTCGATCTTGCGCAGATTGGCCTCGATCTTTACGAGGTCCGCGCTCGAGGCCACCGCGACTTTCAGGTCTGCCAGGCGGCAGTTCTTCACCAGCGTCTTGGCACCCGGAAACCCGCGCAACTCCGTTGGCACGAGATCCAGATAGATCTCGTACGTCCGCCGCTTGGCCGCCGGTCCATCCAGCGGGAAACCGTATTTTTCTGCCACGCCGCCGAGATACCGATCCTCACCGGTGCCGACGAACGGGAGGAAATCGTCAGGCTGCACCTGCAATCCCTTCTCCCGGAACATCGCCACCGCCGCCTTGTTGATGAGCGGCTCCGAGTCCGTCAGCACGCCGTCCATGTCAAAAATTACCGCACCTATCCGCTTGGAATTCATGGCGCGAGTATTTCAACCGCGCCCGGCCGATTCAATCCCCGAGCATGCCGCGAGCACGCCCCGCCGCCGTCGCCGGGGCGGACCGGTACCCGTTCGGTTTGTGGTGCCCCGCACTTGGTTCTTGGCGCCCGCCCGTCGCGTGCGGCACAACCGGTCGAGCTCCCCGGCACCAACCATCCGCAT
>CAZUUP010000264.1:0-7927 GCA_964623105.1 uncultured Akkermansia sp. | reverse complement strand
TCGCGGGGCATGCGCCGGATACGTGGCGGTATTTTCGGGTGGAAGTTCCTTCGGGGGTGCTGGGCTGGGATGTGCGGTTGACGAACGTGTCCGCGGGCATGCCGCAACTGGTGGTGCGCAAGGCGCTGTTACCGGACAGTCTGGGGACAGGACCGTGGGTCTACCCGGGCTTGTCGACAAGTTGGCCGGATGAGTATCAGATCAACGCTTACTTGGACGCGACCCGGAGGTCTTTAGATCCAGATGGAACGAACACTGTGGGGCGGGTGCTCAATTTTGCCATGGGCAAGCCGCTGGAGCCGGGGACGTACTTTGTTGGCGTGCTCAATTCGACGTCGGCCGGGATCTCCAATCCGGCGGTATACAGCCTGTTGAGTCGCGGCATAGGGACGAATTCAGCAATTCCGGTGCGGATTCTGGCTTTCAGCGGGGCGGGCAGCTCGACGAATGTCAGTGGATTGGCGGCGCGGGAAGGGGCGTACTATCAGGTGAATATTCCGGCGGGAAATCCGGGTTGGAAGGTGAAGCTGACGCCGACGGCGGGCGAGGCGATGTTGCTGGCACGACAGGATTTCGTGCCGGATTACTCTACGGGAACCCATCCCTACTACGACGGGCGGCGGATGCAAAAGATGACGAACGAGCACTTCATCGCCGCCGCGAGCAATGACCCGGCTGATTTGGGGCCGGGAACGTGGTTTTTGCAGGTCGTCGGCGAAGGACAAAATCCGGAATATAATCAAGTCGGGACGAACACAACGAGCTTCACCCTGACTAGCTTGGGGAATCCCGTGCCGGTGAGTCTGGGGACCATCAATCCGCCGGGTGGCGCGGACTTGGTGGTGACCAACGCGCTGGAAGGGGGCGAAGGGAGATTGTACACGTTCAGCGTGCCGGCGGGGACGACGAGTTTTGAGGTCAAGCTGGATCATCTGACGGGTTTGCCGGCGTTGAGCGGGATGGCTGGTGGCGGCTTGCCGACGGAACTCGATGGGTATGGTTATTTTGGAGGACTGGGGGGGCGAGCGGACGGTTTTCAGGTGTTCAGTCCCTCAAGTCCAGATTACTTGATCACAATTGCCAATCCGACTGAAGGGCTGCACACGTTGTTGGTGAAAGCTGGCAACAATGGAAATGGGTGGCCAGACGCCAGCTATGTGCTGCGGGTGCGGGCGACGCAACCGACCGTGCTGGCGTTCAACAACGGTTTGGCGACGGTGACGGGGCAACCGGCGCAGACGTGGCGGTATTTTCGGGTAACTGTACCCGATACTGCCTTGGGCTGGGACATGCGACTGGTCAATGTGACTTCGGGCAGGCCGCGGTTGGTAATCCGGCGTGATCAGTTGCCGGCCAGTTTGGGGACAGGTCCATGGGGAACGCCACAATATCACGGCTCGTGGCCCAGCGGAAACCAATGGCAGGCTTACTCGGACTGGACTTACCGCACTTATGACCCGACCGAGACGGTCGACGAGAGTGGCCGCATTCTTCCCATGGGGATGGGCAATCCCCTGGAGGCGGGGACCTACTACGTGGGCATTTTTGGGGATGGCTCGGATACGACCGCGTTGAGTTATCAGGTTCTCAGCCGGGGGATCGGAAGCGGGATGGCGATACCAGTGACCGATTTGGGATTCTCGGGCGGTCGCATCACGAACAGCAGCCTCCCGGCGCGTGAGGCGGCTTATTATCGGGTGGTGGTGCCGGACGGAGCGTCGAGTTGGCAGGTGCGTTTGGGAATGTTGTCAGGGGATGCGTCGCTGTTTATCCAGCGGGACTTTCTGCCAAATGTCTGGGGTGGGTCCGGCTATGGCGGAACCAGATCGTTCAAACCGGGGAATGAACACTACCTGTTGCTCCCGGATAATGCGGCCAGTCCGGCGGTGGTTCGGCCTGGCATCTATTATTTATGCGTGCCCAGTCTCGGGCAAAATCCAACGGCTTATGGCATCGGAACGGGGGCGAGTCAGTTTGTAATCGAGAGCAAGGGGATGTTGCCGGTGAGCACCCTGTTTGCACTGTCCGGCGCGGATATTGTCCGGACTGACAACGTGGAAGGCGGGGCGGTAAAGGCCTATCGTTTCATCCTGCCGACAGGGACACTAGGCTATGAGGCGCGGCTGGAAAATATAATTGGCGCGCCGATTATCACGTTGATTTCCTCGGATCGGTTTCCGGGTATCGGAGGGTCATACGGTTTCTTTGGTGGCGAAAGCGGCGGATCGGAGGGCACTACAGTGCCGATGCCTAACGCGCAGGCGGGGACGCAGACCCTGCTTGTGCGGGGTGCAGGAGGGGGCTCTGAGCTCTACCCGGACTCCAGTTACACCCTGCGATTGCGATTGTTTGATCCGCCGTTGTTGAATTTTGATGCGAACATGAACACCAACGGGCGACTCCACACGGTTTCGGATTTGCTGGAGGATAACCAGCGAGTCTTTTACCGGGTCGATGTGCCGGAGGTTCACGACGGTCGGCCAGTCATTGGCTGGAAACTCACCGTGGCGGAACGGAGTGGCAACGCCCAGGTTCGGATCCGAAGGGATCGCCTTCCGGATAATGTCGAAGGCGGCGGAACCACCGGCTTTCAGGGCGGAACGCAGATTTTCGCGCCACCATTCCTGCGTCCAGGGACTTGGTATGTGGAGGTGAAGGGGTTCGGGGCGACTGATTTCACGCTGACCAGCAGTGCCGTGGTATTGGAGCGAATCGCGTGGGTGATGCCCGCAGCGGGGCAGACAACGGTTGGGCCCGGGTTGGTCCATCCGACCTTTGGCGATACGGGAGTGAGCCCGGCGGGCGTTCCGCTCCCGGACGACGGGGGAACCGACCTAGCGAATGATGACTATCATGTGTACGCCGTGACGGTGCCGCGAACCAATGGGGGGCTGATGCGGGTGCAATTGGAGGCGATCAGTGGTAATCCCAATTTGTATGCGCGCGTCGCATCCGTTCCCACCCGCAATCATAGCGACAGTCTGACGCATCCTTATCTCGGAACGGGTTTTGAACGTTCAATGGAACTGGCGACACAGACAGAATACGCCAATTGGGTTCCAGCCGACGGTCGTATGGAAACAGAACTGGGACCCGGCACTTGGTACCTGACGGTTCATGCCGCTGGTAGTTCCAATGTGCGGTATCGGCTGCGGCTGAGTGTGGGGTTGGTACAAACGCTGGCTTTCAGCGGCGGCAACTTCACAAATCGGGTGGCGGCGGGCGGAGACTGGCGTTACTTCCGGGTGCAAGTGCCAACCAATCCGCCAGTCAACTGGCGGGTCACTTTTTACCAAACCTTGGGTGACGTGGCGATGTATGTGCGCGACACAATACCGCCTGGGGAGCCGCCCGCAGGGGTTTCTGGGCCGGTCAATTGGCAGACCGACGCCAAGAATGCAGGAATTCCTGCACCATTTGATGCTCCTGCTGCTTACGACCTGATGGTGCCGCCGTTGCGCCCGGGCAGCATCTATTATCTGGGGTTCCGCGCAGTCGATGACGTGACCTTTGCGGTGACCACCGGAACGAACGGTCCGTTGATCAACGTTACGAATGTGATCCCGTTCTACGGTGGTTTCGTGAGCAACACGCTGGCGGCGGGAGCCGCACGGCGTTACCGGATTGATGTGCCGGCCGATGGTACGCGCTGGGTGCATGAAGCGACCAATGCGTCTGGAGTCGAACTCTATCTGGAGCAGGGAACGCTGCCGTCGTTGGCGGGTGGTCCGGTGGCTTACCAGTCGAGTGGTCGAGAGAACGACACCCTGTCGCAGTACCTTCTCACCCCCAACAACTGGCCGTGGCGCCCCAATGTTGCGTATTACTTGATCGTTACCAACACGACGGGCGTGCAGCAGCCGTTCACCTTCCGCATGAGCGGACGGAATGCTGCCACGGACGACGATGATCGCGACGGTTTGCCGGATGCGTGGGAAATTGCGTATTTTGGGAGTATCAATTCGCAAGACGGAACTGGTGATGCCGACGGTGACGGGGTCAGCAATCGGGATGAGTTTCTTGAGGGGACGAATCCGAACGACGCCACTGCGTTCAATCCGCGCCTGGTGGTCTCGGGCCCCGGCGGAAGTGTCGGGCGCGTTCCGAACGCAGCGTTTTACTCCATGGGAACACTGGTGAATCTGACGGCTGCGGCAAGTCCGGGTTTTGTCTTTGCGGGCTGGAGTGGCGATGCCGCGGGGACCGTTAACCCGCTGGCGATTGTCATGCTCACGAATCGCAACATTCTGGCGCGCTTTACACCGACCAATGACTTGTTCGCGAACCGGGTGATCTTGAGCGGCTTGAGCGTGCTGGTGGCGACGGCACACAACACCAACGCCACCGCAGAGGTGGGTGAACCGGCGCATGCGGGGTTTGCGGCGCAGTCGTCGGTGTGGTGGTCGTGGACGGCTCCAGACACGGGCGTCGTGACGGTGCGGACGACGGACAGTTCTTTTGACACCACGGTGGCGGTGTATCGAGGCGGGACGTTGGGGACGCTGGCTCCGGTTGCTTCCGATGACAACGGTGACACCGCAGGAACAAGCCGGGTAAGCTTTTTCACCACGGCGGGCGTCACTTACCAAATCGCCGTGGATTCGCCGTCGGCGCAGGCGGGCAACATCGTGCTGCGCATCCAGATGTCGAATCTGGCGCTGCAGCTTGTCCCGCCGGTGCGGGTGCTGCCGAGCCGGGATTTCCGGCTGGATCTGCAATCCCGATCAGGCGGTTCTTATACGGTGCAGTTTTCGACGGATCTCACGAACTGGTTCGGACTGACCAATCTGCTGCTGGGGACGGAGTTGATCTCGGTTGTGGATACGAATTCCGCCACCATTCCGCGGCGTTTTTACCGGGTGATTTCGCCGTGAGAATGGAGTTGTTCCTGACCACGCCGCGAGAATCGGTTGGTCACCGCGGTGTCGGTGTGACTGCCGGTCTGGTTGAGTAATGGCGCTTGAATTGTCGCATGAATGAACTGCCGGAACTCGAGTTGCGGATGCTGGCCATCGAGGAGCGGCTGGGGAGCATTGCGAGACGTCCGGTGGAAATTGCGAATCCCAATTGGGTGGCGATTCTTGAGTCGCGGCAACATCCGTTCGATGAAGCGGGAGTTCGCGCGGAAGCCGAAGGACTGTTGGAGGCTCTGATCTTCGAATATCAGCGAGGCGATGATGCGCTCCGAGACTCAATCCGGGATTGGTTTGCACGGTGCAGCGCTTTTTCTTGGGCGGCGATGCTTCGTGTGGCACCGGACACGGCGGACGGATTTCGGCGGCATTTGCTGCTTTTCTCGATGAAGAATCTTGGAACGGATACGCGTGATGCGATCCTTGAGTTGCAGGACTTGTGTGCGCGCGCCCGGACAGCGGGTGTCGGAGTCAACCTGGTTCTGCGGGAGGTGGCGGAATTGTCCAGCGATCGCGACCGGTTCGGAATGGGTTCGGCCCGGTCGCTTTTGTCGAAAGCGGCGGACTGAGTGCAGGCCTGGTGCCTCGGATGGTTACGGACTGAACCTCTTTGTTCCTACCGGTTGCCGCGGCTTTGAAATGCGGCAGGTTGGCTAGGTGCCGGGAGGTAGCGGGAGGGGCTCCGAAACGCGCAAGATGCTGCGGGCTTTGCCAGTGGTTTCATCGACATCGATCAGGGCGCCTTGGAGGAGGATGCGGCCTTTGGCGACGGGAAAGCGTTGGGGGGTGTTGGTGAGAAAGCGCGCGATGACGGGCTCGAGTTCGCGGCCGAGGCAGCTTTCGTGGGGACCGGTGAAGCCGGCATCGCAGAGAAAGGCGGTGCCGCCGGGAAAGATCTGTTCGTCGGCGGTCTGCACGTGGGTATGGGTGCCGATGACGGCGCTGACGCGGCCATCAAGCATGCGTCCCAAGGCAATCTTCTCGGAGGTGGCCTCGCCGTGAACATCAACGAGGATGACGGGGGTCAACTGGCGGAGTCGCTCAACCTCGGGTTGGATGGCGAGGAAGGGGTTTTCCAGCGCGGGCATGAAGGTGCGGCACTGGACGTTGATGGCGGCGCAGACGACGCGTTCGCCGACGCGATGGAGGGCGCTACCCTGTCCGGCAGTCCCGGGTGGATAATTGAGGGGGCGCAGGAAGCGGGGTTCGTTCGCAAGCAACTCGGTGACTTCCTTCTGATCCCAGAGATGATCGCCGGAGGTGATGAGGTGGACGCCAGCGGCAAATATTTCACGGGCGGTTCCCGGGGTGATTCCGGAGCCGCCGGCGGAGTTTTCGCCATTGGCGATGACCACGTCAATGCCGTGCTGGCGGCAGAGCCGCGGGACGATTTGCGCGACTGCTTTGCGGCCGGGTTCGCCGACGATGTCACCAAGGAACAGAATCTTCACCGGGCGAACAGTAGCGGGGGTGGGCTTTGAGGCAAGCGTGGCGGGTCGTGGGCTTCCGTCGTGGCTACGGGGTGGCAGCTTGGAAGAAGGGGATTTTCCTGGTCTCGACTGTCGGGCCCCAGATTTTGATGCGGCTGATCCGCCCGAGGTCGTCGAAGGAGCCGAAGCCGAGGTGGCCGCGGGCGAAGGTTTTATCCTCGGCGGTCATGATGGGGCGGGTGAAGTCGTCGAAGTAGGTGCGGATGGAGCCGTCGGCGAGGTTGCGAACGAGGCGGACTTTGTGCGTGACGCCCTGCCCCCAGGTGATGCCCTTGGTGGTTTCGCGGGCGAAGTTTTTCCGCGGGGCTTCGTTGACGATGAAGATGTTGTGGGCGTTGGCGTCGGCGGCGACGGCGATGTGGTTGTAGTAATACTTCGAGGGTTCCTGAAAGCCGAAGAAGAGGCACATGTCCTGATGGCCGTAGGGCTTCACGGTCGAGGTCAATTCGACCTCGAGGATGAAATCACCGAAGACCTTGTCGGCGAGGAGGGCGATGTTCACGGGCGAGCGGTGTTTGGGTTTGTATTTGCTCTGGGCGTGGAGTTCGAGGGCGCCCTGGCCATTGGTCTGGGAATAGCGCCAGGCGGCGGGGTCGGTGAAGACGAAGTCCTTCAGGGCGGAGGCATCGTTGAAGTTCTGTTCGTAAAGCAGTTTGTAGTTGGCGGGAAGCTCGGCGGCGAGGGTGGGGCGCAGGGGGGCGAGGACGCCGAGCATGATCAGGGTGAGGAGGTGGGGACGAGGGAGGGACGATTTCATGGGAGGAAAAAGGGACGCGGGCCGTGGTGGCCCGCGTCCTGAGTGTGTGCTGGGACTTTGGTCGTGGTTTCGTCGCGGGGTCAGCCGAGCTTGATTTCGGGGACGACGAAGGGTTTGCGGTATTCGCGGGTGAGCATTTTGTCGGCCTCGGGATTGCCGATGAATTTCTCGGTCTTCGGGTCCATGGTGAGGACAGGGCCGATGGCGAGCTTGTCCATGTTGAAGTCCACTTCGTTGGCGGTGAGGTGGTTGGTCATGCGTTCGAAGGTTTCGGAAGCGCCGCGATCGCCCTTGATCTTTTCGAGGATGGCGCCGGCGACTTCCTTGGTGCCGAGACGGTAGGAGATGTTGCCGGTGTGGCAGAGGGCGCTGGAGAGGTGGCCTTCGAGGATGTCGGCGTGGAGGTCGGTGTGTTTCCGGCTGCGGCAGGCCTCGATGAAGTTGGCGAAGTGGTCCACGGAGCCGCTCCACTTTTTGATTTCCTTGCCGTCCTTGTCGTGGGCGGAGCCGCCGTTGTAGTTGGGGACGGTGACGTAGCCGCCTTCGCAGTGGATTACGACGCCGACGCCAGCACCCATGAACTTGTCCATGTCCTTGCTGCCCTTTTTGCTCGGGAGACCGCGGACCTCGAAGATGAGGGGGGCTTTCTTGTAGTCTTGGAAAACGGTCTGCGTATTGGGGGTTTCGCCGTCATCGATGTAGCCGAGGCGGCCGCCGACGCTCCAAACGCGGGGTGCGAGTTCCATTTCGCCGAGGAACCAGCGGGC
>CAZUUP010000263.1:0-7937 GCA_964623105.1 uncultured Akkermansia sp. | reverse complement strand
GATTACCGGCTGACGGACGTGGGCGGAAACATTGTGCGGGGGATACTGGCGTGAGAATTTTTGTGGCAGATATGGACGCGTGGAAAGCTTTGGCGGCCGCGTCGCTGGCGTGGTTCTTATGCGCGAATGGTGCCGCGGGCGCGGGAGGGGACCCGGTGGCCGCAGCCTTTTTCCGCGAGCATTGTGTGCGCTGTCACGGGCCGGAGAAGGCGAAGGGGGATCTGCGTTTGGACACGCTGGACGCGGATCTCGCGAAACCCGGGACGTTTGAACGGTGGCGGGAGATCGTGGCGCGGGTGGAGTCCGGGGAGATGCCGCCGAAGAAGGAGGCGCGGCCGGGGGCGGCGGAGGTGCAGGCATTTGTGCGACAGGTGACGGCGCGTCTGGAGGTGGCGGCGGCGAATCACCGGGCCGAGGGGCGCGTAGTCTTGCGGCGGCTCAATCGCGTGGAATACGAAAACACGGTGCGCGACCTGTTCGCGGTGAACGTGATGGTGAAGGAGATGTTGCCAGAGGACGCGGTGGCGCAGGGTTTCGACAACGTGGGGGCGGCGCTGAACATCTCGCCGGTGTTGATGGAGCGGTATCTGGAGGCGGCGGACGCGGTGATCACAGCGGCGCTGACGCCGGTGCATGCGGTGGAGAGCCGGAAGGAGCGGTTTGACCTGTATGATTCGCTGCCGAAGTGGTTTGCCAACGGGGTTTACAAGCAGGACGACGGCGTGGTGCTGTTCCGGGGTGGCGCGACGGACTGGCGGCAGTTCAAGGCGCCGGCGCCGGGCCGGTACCGGTTTCGCGTCGCGGTGTCGGCACACAATTCGGCGGAGCCGTTGCCGCTGGGGTTGCTGGTGGGGAATTTTGTGGTGAGCGGGAACTACGCCCGGCATTTGGGCTACTTCGACGCGCCGCCGGGCAAGCCGACGATCATCGAGTTCGAGGAGCGGCTGGGGGCGAAGAACGACACGGTGAAGATCATGCCGATGGCGTTGCCGTTCGTGTATCTCAAGCAGGAGACGATGGCGGAGTATCCGGGGCCGGGGTTGAAGGTTCACTGGCTGGAGGTCGAGGGGCCGGCGCCGGAGAGCTGGCCGACGGAGAGCTATCGCCGGGTGTTTGGGACGGTGGAACCGAAGCGCGGGACCCTGGCGGACGCGGAGAAGCTGTTGCGAGCGTTCCTGCCGCGGGCGTTCCGGCGTCCGGTGCGCGAGGGCGAGGAGCGTCCGTTTGTGGCGTTGGTGGCGAAGTCGCTGGAGATGGGGCAGCCGTTCGAGGCGGCGCTGCGGGCGGGTTACAAGGCGGTGCTGGCGTCGCCGAAGTTCCTGTTCTTGCGGGAGCCGATTGGGCCGCTGGATGACCACGCGCTGGCGTCGCGGTTGTCGTATTTTCTGTGGAGCACCATGCCGGATGAGGAGTTGACGGTGCTGGCGGCGAAGGGGGGATTGCGCCAGCCGGAGGTGTTGCGCGGGCAGGTGGAGCGGATGTTGAAAGATCCGAAGGCGCGGGCGTTCACGGAGAATTTCACGGGGCAGTGGCTGGGTCTGCGGGACATCGAGGCGACGACGCCGGACAAGACGTTGTATCCCGAGTTCGAGGAGTTGTTGCAGTGGTCGGCGGTGCGCGAGACGCACCTGTTTTTCGAGGAGTTGCTGAAGGGCAACCTCAGTGTGAAGAACTTTGTGGACTCGGATTTTGCGATGCTGAACAACCGGCTCGCGAAGCACTACGGAATCCCGGACGTGCAGGGCGTGGCGTTCCGCAAGGTGGCGCTGAAGCCCGGCCAGCATCGGGGCGGTGTGCTGACGCACGCGAGCGTGCTGAAGGTGACGGCCAACGGCACGACGACGTCGCCGGTATTGCGTGGCGTGTGGGTGCTGGACCGCATCCTGGGCCGGCCCGCGCCGCCGCCGCCGCCGAACGTGCCGGCCATCGAACCGGACATCCGGGGCGCGAAGACGATTCGCGACCAGCTTGCGAAGCATCGGGCGACGGAGAACTGCGCCGGCTGCCACGTGCGGATTGATCCGCCGGGATTTGCGCTGGAGAATTACGACGTCATCGGCGGCTGGCGGGAGCGGTATCGCGTGGTGGCGGAGCGGAAGAACTGGGTGAACAACCGGGTCGGTCCGCTGGCCAAGTATCTGGCGGCGCATCAATATGGTCTGGGCCAGCCGGTGGAGGCGGGGGACGTGCTGCCGGACGGACGGAAGTTCGGGACGATCGAGGAGTTCAAGCAGTTGTTGCTGGCCGACCCGGAGCAGATTGCGCGCTGCCTGACGGAGAAGCTGGTGACTTATGCGACGGGGCAGCCGGTTGGCTTTGGGGATCACGCTGCGGTGAGCCGGATTTTGGCCGCGGCAAAAGCGTCGGATTACGGTCTGCGGTCGTTGATTCACGAGGTGGTGGCGAGCGAGTTGTTTCGGAACAAATGAGAGCGGGGCGGCGGGGTGTCTGTGGATGTCGGGGTGGGCCTGGTGCGGGCAGGTCGAAATGCGTTCGTGTCGGGTAACGAAAGATTGATTATGGAACTTACGGGAAAAGTGGCGTTGGTGACGGGTGGAACGCGGGGCATTGGCGCGGCGGCGGCCATGGCGCTGGCGCGGGCGGGTGCGGACGTGGCGATTGTCGGACGTCACGAGGACGATGATGCGCGGCAAACCGTGCGCAGCATTCAGGCTCTTGGCCGGCGGGGCGAACTGATTCTGGCTGATTGCGGCCGGCCGGAAGGCTGCACCGTCGCCGTCGAGGAGGCGGCGAAGCGTTTGGGCGGAGTGGACGTGCTCATTCACTCCGCCGGCGGACCGGTGAATGGCGGGTTGCTCGAGCTCACGCCAGAGGCGTGGTACGGGGCGTTTGACGTCCATGTCCACGCCATCTTCCACCTGTGCCGCGCGGCCATCCCGCTCATGCGCCCGAAGCGGGAGGGAGCGGTGATTCTGATTTCCTCAACGGCCGGAAAACTCGCCACGCCGAGCCACATCGCCTATCAGGCGGTGAAGGGCGCGATCCCCCACATCACGCGCGGACTGGCGCGCGAGTTCGCACCCGACAACATTCGCGTGAACTGCGTCGCGCCCGGCGTGATCCGCACCAAGTTTCACGAGAAGATGAGTCCCGAGCAGAAGAAGCTGAACCTGGAGCAACGCATCCCCCTGCGGCGCGAAGGCACTCCCGAGCAGGTCGCGGAGGCCATCCTCCTGCTGGTGAAGAACGACTACATCACCGGCGACACGGTGACGATCGACGGCGGGTTGACGATGCGGATTGCGTGACAGCCGCCGGGCGGTGGGTGGTCAATCCGTCAGGTTCGCCCGGACCAGTTCGCACAACTGCACTGCGAGCTTGTCCTTCATGCCGTAATAGACGCTTTGCCCGTCTTTCCGGCGGCTCAGGATGCCCGCGGCCGCCAGCAGGGCGAGACGTTTGAGACTCTGGCCTGCGTCGCCCCGACGGCGGCGACAATCTCCGTCACGGTGCGCGGGACGTGGCCGATTGCAGGGAAATTCTCCCGCCGCCCGGTTCACCCGGCAAACGGGGGTGGAGGGCGATTCCTTCGAGTTCGGCATCGATCAGCAAACGTTTCGCTTTGGGCGTTGAGATGAATCCCCGAATGGCTCTACTTTCAGGCAATGACAATGATTGGCACGCAATCCGAAACTTCCATCACCCCGCGCGAGCTGCAGTCCCGCCTGGCCGCGGGCCAGCCCGCCCGGTTGCTCGATGTCCGCACGCCCGCCGAGCACGCGTCCGTCCACGTCCCCGGCGTGCGCCTCCTGCCGTTGGATGAGCTGGATGCCGCGGCGTTCTGCCGTGAACGCGCGGGGGACGACACGCCCGTCTATGTGCTGTGCCAGCACGGCAACCGCGCCCGCCGGGCCATCGACAAGCTGGCGCGCGCCGGAGTGCGCGGCTGCGTGCTCGTCGAGGGCGGCACGCAGGCCTGGCTGGATGCCGGCCTGCCGGTAACGCGCGGCGGCGGCCGGGTGCTGCCGCTCATGCAGCAGGTGCAGATTGTGGTGGGCTTTGGGTCCGCCGCCGGCTCGTTGCTCGCGCTGACCGTGGACCGGTGGTTCGCGGTGGTGCCGTTGGTGATGGGTGGCGGGTTGCTCTTCGCCGGCCTCACGGGTTTCTGCGGACTGGCGTGTCTTCTGGCCAGGATGCCCTGGAACCGAGCAACCGCAACCTTGGCGAATTCCCGCTGCACCATTGAATCGAAATGAAACCCGCCCCCCGTCCGAAACGAATTGTGATCGTGGGCGGTGTGGCGGGCGGTGCGTCCGCCGCCGCCAAGGCCCGGCGTGTGGATGAAAACGCCGACATCCAGGTCTTTGAGCGCGGACCGTACATCTCGTTCGCCAACTGCGGCCTGCCGTACTTCATCGCGGGCGAGATCGACGACCGCGCCAAACTCATCGTGATGACGCCGGAGCGTTTCTGGGAGCGCTCGCGGGTTCGCGCCCACGTCAATCACGAGGTGCTCGTCATCAACCGCCCGGCCAAGACCATCAGCGTCAAAGGCCCTGACGGCACGTTGCGCGATGTGCCTTATGACAAGCTTGTTCTCAGCCAGGGTGCCAAGCCGGTGGTGCCGTCGCTGCCGGGGGTCGAACTGCCCCATGTCTTCACGTTGCGGGACATTCCCGACATGGACCGCATCGTGCGTTTTTTGGACGAACGGAAGCCGCAGCGCGCCGTCGTCATCGGCGGGGGATTCATCGGCGTCGAGATGGCCGAGGCGTTCCACCATCGCGGCATCCACGTCACCATCGTCGAGCGCAACCCGCACATCCTGCCGCTGCTGGATCGCGACATGGCGCGGTACCTACAGAACCAGATTCGGCGCGCGGACTTTGACTTCAAGGCCAACGCCCATGCTGCTCGCTTCACCGCCGGGGGTGTGGAATTTGCCGACGGCAGCACGCTGGCGGCCGATCTGGTGCTGCTCAGCGCTGGCGTGAAAGCGGAGGTTGAACTCGCCAAGGCGGCGGGTCTCGAAATCGGCGTGACCGGCGGCGTGAAGACCAACGGTCGCATGGAATCCTCCGACCCGGACATCTACGCCGTCGGTGACGCGGCGGAGACTATCCATGCGCTCACCGGCGCGCGGGCGCGCATCGCGCTGGCCGGCCCCGCCAACCGGCAGGGACGCATCGCGGGAGCGAACGCCGCCGGGGCCAAGCTGACCTATCCCGGCGCGCTCGGCACCTCGATCGTGCGCGCGCTGAACCTGACCGTCGGCTTCACGGGCCTCAACAGCGCGCAGGCTACGAAAGGCGGCTTCAGTTTCTTCACCAGCCTCACGCGCGACCACAGCCACGCGCATTATTATCCCGGCGCGAAACCGGTGATGACCAAGCTCATCATCGAGGACGGCACCGGACGGCTCCTCGGTGCGCAGGTGCTGGGCGAGCGCGGCATCGACAAACGCGTGGATGTCTTCGCGACCGCCATCGCGGGCAAGATGACCGTGGATGATCTGGAAAATCTCGACCTCGCCTACTCGCCGCCGTTCGGTTCGGCGAATGATCCCGTGAACATTGCCGGGTTCGTTGCCGGACACATCGCTCGCGGCGACATCCCGACGGTGGCGCCCGAAACGTGGCAGCCTTCCGGCGAATTCCTCCTCGACGTACGCGACCCCGACGAAGTCGCCGAACTGGGTCGGTTGCAGGACGCCGTAAACATTCCGCTCGGCCAGCTTCGCGACCGTTTGGGCGAACTCCCGCACGATCGCCGGATCGTTGCCTATTGCCAGAAAGGCCAGCGCGGATACCTCGCCACCTGCCTGCTGCGGGGACACGGCTTCGAGCGGGTGGCCAATCTGCGCGGGGGCTATTTGCAGGCGCAGTTGAACGGGTTGGTTTGCACGAATGGCGGGTGAGCGAGTTGGCAGATATCCTCTTGGCCGCCTCCGTGCCGTGAATTGCCCGAAGTGGTGCCGCCTTACGAGAGCGAACGCAGGCGATTGAAGTTGATCACATCGGCGTTGATGGATCCCAGGTAATTGGCCAAAGCGAACTCCGCAGTAATCACCAGATAGCGTTGTTTGGCTACCTCCACGATCACTGAGTCGGCCAGTCCGAAGCGGGGAAAACTGGCCGTTGCCGCCGCGGTGGCAGAGGGAAGGTACTGTTCCTCGAAGAGTGTAAAGCTCGTCCCGAGGCGGAGAAAGAACTCAGCCCGCAGGCCCGCGGGAATGTCATCCGCAAGATTGGTGATCTCGGTAAGGATATTCGGCGTCGTTACCTTGACAGTGAAGCGATCGACGATCGCCTTGAGCAGCCGGTAGTCACAAAAAGTAAATCCTTTGGTCCGGCGCAGGTTCGGAATCCGTGCGGGAGCAAACTCACCAACAAAATAGAGGATCAACAGGTTGGAATCGACCAGCACGCCTCGGGTCCGATACTTTCCAATCAGTCCTTCAAGATACTCTTTCAAGGGGTTGCCTGATTTTCACCGCATGCACCTTCCCTGTCTCCGCATCCACATCAACAACCTTGAATTTCCGTTCTCCGCCCCGGGGTGGGAATCCACTGACCATGGAACGCAGAGCATCTGCTTGGGGCGGTGCCGGCACGTCATAGCCAATGGTTATTAACCAATGCTTTTCATCGGCGCTGAGGACGACCTCTTCCAGTTCGAGCTGGTTCCCGATATTGCCGAACAACTGTCCGCAGTATTGCACGGCTACTTGCACCGCAGTTTTTACATCAAGCATATCTATCGTTTACCACGACACGTGGAGGAGGCAAGCGCGGAAGGCGGGCCATGGGTTTGAGCAGGGGCGAGGAAGGATTGGAGCCGGTAGCGGGATCACCGCCATGTCCGAGTTTTAGGTGAGGATGGCGACTTGACTGGGCTGGTTTGGGCTGGAAGCCAGACCGGACGAAGGGAGGGATCAGTCGGCGGTTGCCTGCCGGGCGGCGCGGGGAACCGCGCGTTCGCCTGATCCGGGATGCCGAACGTGCTTGAGCCGGTCCAATTCCGCGACGAGGCTGACAGCGGCCAAGGCGCGGGGCGAGGCGAAGACTGCGGGGTTTTTATCTTCCCAGTGCCAAAGCTCTGTCATAGTCATCGACTCGGCGGCGGATACTGTAGCGCGAGCTGATCGACGACGTGCAGGATGGCGTCCGGTGGGGACTCCGGGAGGGTTTGTGTCTTTTGGAAGATTTTCTCGGCGGTGCTCATGGAGGCAAAGTAGCAATTGCGCCCGGCGATTCAAACGGGCGGAGTTTGTTCATGCAAACTTCGGTCATCTGCTCAGGCCGGCTGCAACGGTGGGCTCACGGGATTTTCCAATGCGCTCGCGGGCAGGCGGCCGAGGCGGACGGCACGCTCGACGGCTTGACGGGCGTAGTGATGGTGCTCGCGCGCACCAGCCAGCAGACCTTCGACTCCGATGTCGGCATCCAGCAACGGCCAGTAAACCGAGGAGCCGTTGATTTCGAACTGACTGCGTTCTTCGGCGGTGGCCAGGGCGAGCGTTGGGTAGAATGCCATGGGCACGCTGATGAAGCGGCCGTCGGCCAGATGAAAACCAAGCACGTCGTCGGTCGCGATGACTTCGGTGATGGTGGGAGGAGTTGGCGTCATTTGGTAAAAGCCTAGTTCGTGCCGCGCTCGTGTTCAAGCCAACGCTCGACAATCTCGGCACGGCGGTCGGAGATCAAGCGGCGGATCTCGGTGACTTCATGGGCTTTGAAGCCGTGGTTGAAGGCGACGGTGAGGTCGTCCAGCCAGACCTTGCATTCGCGCCCGGTCTTGAAGACATGCACATGCATTCGCTCGGCGAGGTCATAGCTGTAGAAGCTGACCCGGTAACCATTCTGGATGAAAACCGTAGGCATATTAGTCGAGTTGGCAATACGCCGCCAATCCCTGCAAGCCACCCTCGCGGCCGAAGCCGCTTTCTTTGTAGCCGCCGAAGGGGCTGGTGGGGT
>CAZUUP010000262.1:0-7941 GCA_964623105.1 uncultured Akkermansia sp. | reverse complement strand
CTGGTTCCGGCATACGCGCCCACGTTAACGAAGCCGCGGGCGCACAAGCAAGCCGCTCGCGTCCCAACCGCGCCCCTCGCCCGCCTCAAACGCACCGCTCCGTCAACCCTTCCCCCGCACCAACAGCCCCTGTCCACAGTCCTTACGGTTTGTCGCTGCTCGCTTCTGTCTGCGAACTCCCGATCAATGCGGGATCGACTCCCTGACCGATCAGCCAATCGCGCACCGACACGACCCCTCGCTCGGTGATCAGCGGCGGAAACTTGTCGAGCTGCCCGACAATGGCCCGCACCATTTCCAGCACCTGGCGGTGCAGGTCTGCGGGGTTGCTGCCCTGGTAATGAATCGCCTCGGTCAGCAACGCCAAAATCCGCTGCGCCATGTTTCGACGCGCGGCTCGTTTCGCCTGGTGACAACTCTCGCCCAGCCCGATTGCGGCCAGATGATATTCTCCAGCGGAAGTCTGTGCGTGCCACTGACCGTCTTCCGCCTCGGTAATGTGTCCGGGAAACTCCGTCTCCTCGGTGCAATTGAGCAGGCGCTGCCGTGGTTCCAAGGGATTCACCACCGGCTTGTCGTGCTTGCATTGATTGCACGCCGCACAGGCGAGCATCAGGTTTTTATACTGATGCCGTTTGCGGCCATGCAGCTTGCAGTTGAAGTGATCAACGTGCGTCTGCGATGGGTGCCGAAAATCCCCCGGATCGAGGCAGTAGGCGCAGCGCCGCCCGAAGTCAGTCAGGAGATGGGGCAGCGCCTTCTTCCGGTAGGTGGCCGCGGTGAGTTTTGCCTTCGGCCCGGGGCCGCGTTTGACTCGGGGCTGCTTCATCCCAAGCGGACGGGGCGCAGATACTGCTGCACCTCGGCGAGCTTCTCACTGAGTTTGCGAAGCCGTTGGATTTCCGCGTAGTCCTGCAGATATCGGTCGGCGAAAATGCGGCTGTCACGGTCCCGTTTCATCGTCGCATAACGCGCCTGCTCTTCGACTGTTCCCTGGCGCGCCAGAACTCGCTGCTCCAACCGGATGAACTCGCGTTGGGTTTTCGCATCGTCCCAGTCGAACTCTTCGCGCACGTCCGTCCGATTGGGCTGGAGTTGCGCCGAATCCCCGGCGTCGCCAACCAAAAGTTCCGAAGCCGGCATGGCGCCAAGCACCGCACAGTGGAACGAGCGGCTGGAAATCGAGTGCTCTGCAACCGGCCGGGCAACCGGCGGAGCGGCACTTTGCGGAGGTGGGGCAAAAACAATCATTTGGTTTCCTGTTGGCTCAACAACAGCACCAGTTCCAACAAAAGCTTTTTCTGGAAAGCGGATGTGCTCATGGCGACCACGCTGTCGTAACTCTTGATCTCCCGCACTTCACTCTTGCTCTGGCGCGTCGCCTCGACCCAATCGGCAAGGCTGAACGTGCCGAAGATCGTTTCGGCGCGTCCGCCCATCTGGCTGAAATGCACCATGTTCGCAAACGCGCCGCCCTCACCCACGGTAACGTCCTCTTTTTGTGCGCCGTCGTCCTCGCGGACAGTCAGACTGGCCGCATAGCGTTTCAGTTCGGTGAGATTGGACCGTGTGACCACCGGATCGAAGGTCACGCGCTCGCCCCGCTGCCCGGCAGCTTCCAACAGGATTTCCACCAAGCCCGACACCTTGTCAGTGCGAAGCTTAAACCCGGTCACGACCAAAATTCTGGGTGCCGCGGTGCGTTCCCGCTTGATCGCGATGGCGACCGTTGTCTTTGTGGTTTTATCGGCCATATCCGAACCGTAACAATACGATCGCCCAATCACCCGTCAACGCATTGGTTCGGCGGGGCTGGACGGAACTTGAGCGCGAAACCTTCTCACCATTTCCCGAAACCAATTCTACCAATCATCGCCGCCCCCCGCCCTCTCCGCCGAACCATCCCCACCCCGGCACCCAATCACCAAAACCCTCCGCATCCCGTCTTTGCGTCCCTTTGCGTTCTTTGCGGCCATTCCCCTTCCCGCTTCGAAATGAATTCCCCGCCCGCCCTGATCGGTCGAAGAACCAATGCCTTCTACCTCCGCCCCACGCCTTCCGCCCCATCGCCCCGCCGCGTTCCGCCCATGAATTCCCCCGGCCCAAATCTCTCGTCCGGCGGCTCTCACCCATTCTCCCGCCCGCTTTCCCGCCGCACCGCCCTCCAGGGGCTCAGCCTCGCCTTGCTCCCGCTGGTCACCAACTTCTCCCGCGCCGCCACACCCGCCATTTCGGGCGCGGGCAAAGCCAAATCCATCATCCTCATCTTCAACTGCGGTGCTCCGAGTCACCTCGATCTCTGGGACCCGAAACCCGACGCCCCCTCCGAAGTCCGCGGCCCCTTCTCCCCGATCAAGACCAACGTGCCGGGAATCCACATCTCCGAGCTGCTTCCCCGCATGGCCAGGCGCATGGACAAGCTCGCGCTGATCCGCTCCCTCCACCACGGCCACTCCAGCCACAACGGCGGCATGCACTGGGCCACCGTCGGCAAACCCTACGCCATCGACAGCACCCTCATCACCCCCGGCCGCACCGACCTGCCCGGTGTCGGCACCCTCGTCGGCTGGCTCGCCCAGCGCGACGGCTTCAGCCCCGGCGTCCCCCCCTACGTCATCACCCCGTTCCCCCACTGCGACAGCAAGGTTTACATCACCCCCGGCCAATACGGCGGCTGCCTCGGCTCACGCTTCGATCCCTTCGTGCTCGATGACGACCCGAACCGCGCCGACTTCCAGGTCCGCAACCTCAGCCTCGAAGCCGACCTCACCACCGCCCGCCTCCAGGACCGCCTCGGCCTCTCGCGCGACCTCGCCATCTCCGCCCCCCGCATCACCTCGCCCCTGACCAGCGAAATCGACACCTTCAATCAGCAAGCCGCCACCCTCCTCCAAACCGGCCGCGCCGCCCGCGCCTTCGATCTTTCCCAAGAGCCCGTCGCCGTCCGCGAACGCTACGGCCGCCACAGTTGGGGCCAGTCCCACCTCCTCGCCCGCCGGCTCGTCGAGGCCGGCACCCGCTTCATCACCACCGTCAACGGACCCAGCATCACCTGGGACACCCACAAGGACAATTTCAACACCCTCAAAAACCGCCTCGTTCCCCCCATGGAACAAGCCTACGCCGCCCTCCTCGACGACCTCGAGGAACGCGGCCTCCTCGACACCACCCTCGTCGTCTGGATGGGCGAATTCGGCCGCACCCCCAAGATCAACGTCGATGCCGGACGCGACCACTGGCCCGGCTGCTTCAGCGTTCTTCTCGCCGGCGGCGGCGTTCGCGGCGGCCAGGTCATCGGCGCCTCCGACAACCTCGGCGCCTATCCCCTCGAACGCCCCCTCACCCCCGCCGACCTGCACGCCAGCATGTTTGCCGCCCTCGGCTACGATTCCCAAAACCTGCAATACCTCGCCTCCGACGGCCGCCCCACCGCCCTCTCCGACGGCACCCCCATCCGCGAACTTTTTTGAACCCCCGCCGCCGTCGCCTCCCCTCCATTCACTCCCATCACCAAGCCCGCACCTTCCCCTCGCTGAAATGCTCCTCCCCGTCCTCGCCCTTCTGCTCCTCACGCCCATCCTCGGCGCCGCACCCGCCCTGCCTCAAAAACAGACCGTCACCTACAAACAAGCAGGCCCTCTCGCCATCCAGGCCGACGTCTATTCCTATCCCGATCCCCGGCCCCGGCCTGTCATCGTCTGGCTCCACGGCGGCGCCCTCATCAACGGCCACCGCGAGAGCGTCAGCCAGCGCGTCCGCAACTTCGCCCTCACCAACGGCTACGTCCTCGTCTCCTTTGACTACCGCCTCGCCCCCGAAACCAAACTCCCCGGCATCATCTCCGACCTCGAAGACGCCTTTCGCTGGCTCCGTCACGACGCACCGCGTCGTTTCCATCTCGACCCCGACCGCATCGCCGTCACCGGCGGCTCCGCGGGTGGTTACCTCACCCTCGTCGCCGGTCACCGTGTTCAACCCCGCCCTCGCGTCCTCCTCGCCTTCTGGGGCTACGGCGACCTCGTCGGCGACTGGTTCTCCGCCCCCAGCCAGCACCCCTGCCACAATCCAAGAAAATTCACCGCCGAAGAAGCCGCCCGCCAGGTCACCGGTCCCCCGATCGCCGATGCCCGCCAGCGGTCCGGCGACGGCTCCCTCTTCTACCAATATTGCCGCCAGACCGGCTCCTGGCCCCGCTCCGTCACCACCTGGGATCCCCATCGCGAACCCGAAAAATTCTTCCCCTACATGCCCCTCAAAAACGTCACTCCCGGCTACCCACCCACCGTCCTCATTCATGGCACCGCCGACACCGACGTTCCCTTCGCCCAATCCGAAATGATGGCCCGTGAATTCCAGCGTCACCAAGTTCCCCACCAATTCCATTCGATTCCCAAAGGCGAACACGGCCTCGCAGGTGGCGACCCCGCCACCATTGAAACCGCCCACCAACAAGCCTTCGCCTTCATCAAACACCACCTCGAACGCCCGTAAGCCGCATCGCCACCACCGGGAATCAGTCGATGTCGCTGCCCGATCGTCCGTAATTTCATGGATCCGCCTCCCCTCCCATTCGGCAACCCATCGGTTCAGTTCACCCGCAAAGAGCCCGCGATTAAAGTAATCTCGCTTCTCCAGCAAGATGGTGGCCCCCGAGTCGCCAATTTTCTCAAACCGGCCAGCACATAAATCCTGTCTGCCTCGATGATAGCCCGACCAAAATTGGCGACCTGTTCGATTGCCGTCAGAATCATAGCCTTCATTCCCGGCCTTTTTCTGATGCTCAGGGGCTTGGCTGCCTTATGGGATGATTCCTATTGGATCAAACCCATTCAACGGTTCTGGTTCTTGCCCGCGTTATCGTTCCTGTTCGGTTTTATATGCCTTACTCCGTGGCCGGGTCCTCTTTTAAATACCCGCCGAGCTCGGCTTACGATTTCGGTGCTAATCGGAATCATTTCCGTGGCATTTCTGTATCTTCACTTGTTTCCATTTCAATACATCTCGACCGAAGCCGCGGAAAATCCGAGATACCAAGAAGAGTTTTCTCAAGCGCGAGAAGCGCCACTTGGTTCTGGATTTCGCACATCACGAGTTGTCGATGGGACAACTGTTTGGATAGTGGAAAAGCCGCACTGGTCCGTTTGGACGGTATCGAGCCAGTTGTTACTAGGCTTCGTTCCTCTATCCCTTTACTGGCTGGCGGCATTTTCGTTCATGAGGCGAGGACCGGAATTGGGACCAACTCGAGCCGCAATACGCTGAAAGTCTTGCGCAATCGGAGGCAGCCCGTTCCGCAATTCATCGAAATGAGCAAATGCCGCAATTGCGATTTGGGCACCGCAGGCTCGCTCGCTTGCCATTTACCTTACCGGAAAACTGCCACCAACCCGAGCGGTATCAGCGCCCCAGTTGCAGCGCTCTACCGCGGTGCCGCACGCAGATCAAAAATGCCGGCAGACACCCAGCGACCCGGGACAACGGCAAGCAATCCACAATCTGGAAAAGCCGGCGAATCAAGAAATGGTGCGCGCTGCAGGGTTCGAACCTGCGACCCCTTGCGTGTGAAGCAAATGCTCTACCACTGAGCTAAGCGCGCATTAGTCCGGACTTCCCCGCCGCCTCCACTTTCGGGCCCAGCCTCGAACGGGGGCGAAACTAGACAGCACCCCCACGTGAGGCAAGCAGTTTTGGCGCGCCGACCGCAGCCGCACATCCCAAAGTCGTTGCTGAAGTCCAAGTCCGGCCGCGAGGCTGTTCCCGAGCTGATAAAGCGCGACCGTCCCCCATTTCTGCCGCACCAATGCAACTGCCCGTCCCAAGAACCGTTCCGCATCCAGTCTCCCCCCAAGCGCGTCCCGAGCCTTTCAGCAAAGCCCTCCTCCCGCTTGGATGGCCGCGGCTGGTTGTTCCGCGTTTATGCCGCCCGGCAATCAAATACCGGACAAACCCGACCAGCGCAGACGGCCCGGACAAGATTCACGAACCGGCCCTACTCCGCCACCGGACAACCCTGTCCGCAAGCCACCATTACCTCCCGCAAATCCGGCCACTTTTTCAATCGCCGCAACAACGCTTGATGCGTCATCCCAAGCGCACGCGCGGCCTTCCGGACTCCGCCATTCTCTTGAATCAAAGTCCGCTTGATCAACTCATGCTCCTGCAATTCCAGCAGGCGCCCATTTTTCACCCCTGATCCACCCACCCAAGGCGGATCGCCGACCTGAGTCACCGGCGCTGCTGGCCCCGAAACCACCACCGTCGCCCCCCCCGTCGTTATCGGCACCCCCACAACTGGCGACACGATCACCGGCGGGGCCAGACTCTCCACCACCCCGCGCACCACCGCCGGACTGCCGGCCGGTCGCGCCTCCCGATTGCGCCAACCGCCCAACTCCAGCCAGTGCGTTTCCGCCGGCGTCTGCAACAGCGCACGCTCGAGCAAATTCCGCAACTCCCGGACGTTGCCCGGGAACTCATGCGCCAGCAAACGCGCGAAATCATCCGGCTTCAGATTCGGCTTCCGTCGCCCATACTTGTCCGCCAACCGCGTGAGAATGTGATCGCACAACACCGGCAGATCCTCTCGCCGCTCGCGCAACGCCGGCACGTTGATCGCGAAAACATCCAGCCGGTACAACAGATCCTCCCGGAACCTTCCCGCCGCCACCTCCGCCGCCAGATCGCGGTTGGTCGCCGCAATGATCCGTCCCGAAAACGTCTGCGTGGTCGGGCTGCCCACCCGCCGATACTCCCGCGTCTCCAGCAATTGCAGCAATTTCGCCTGATGCGGCAGCGACACTTCGCCAATTTCATCGAGGAACAGCGTCCCTCCTTCCGCCGCGCCCACCAGGCCGTCCCGCGAGACCGCCCCCGTGTAGGCCCCCTTCTCCGCTCCAAACAACTCCGCCTCGAACAACTCCGCCGGCACGGCCGAGCAGTTCAGCGACACCAGCGGCGGGACCGCCTTGAAATTCTTAAACGTCAGTTGATGCAGCAACCGCGCCGTCAAATCCTTGCCCACCCCGGTTTCACCCGTCAGCAGCACCGTCGCCCCGCGATGACACGCCGCCTGCTGCACCAGTCGCTGCACCTCGCGCATCGCCCGCGATCCGCCGATGAAGTCCTTGCCCGTCAACTCCGGTTCGCGCAATGCCAGCGTCTGCATCGCCCGCCGCAGACACTCGCGGAACGTCGTGAAGTCAAACGGCTTCGCCAGATAATCAAACAATCCCTGCCGCGTAAGGTTCACCGCGTTCGGCAAATCCGGCAGGCCTGTCAGCATGATCGCCGGCGTCAAAACCCCCTGCTCCCGCAGCTCGATGAAAAAATCGCTTCCCGTCCCATCCGGCAGCTGATGATCCAGCACGATCAGGTCAAACGGACGGTTCTCCACCGCCTCCCGCGCCCGGTCGATGCCATGGCACACCACCGCCCGCCCACCCTCCTTCTGCACCGCCAGCGAGATTAGCTCGGCGCAATTGGCATCATCCTCCAGAATCAAACTGGTAAATCGCGACGGCGGGATTGTTTCCGTTTCACTCATGATACGCTTTCGGACCATCAGCAGCACGCTCTGGTCCACTCCGTGACCACCCAAGGTATCGGCAGTTCCCCGGCAGACCTAAATATTCTCCACCCCAACACTTTCACGCCTCCCGTGACCCGCCTGGTGGTTATCAAAAACCCCGGCGAGGCATCCCGCCGCGCGCCCAACAATCCCGCGGCGGTCCCGTCGTCGCCCCTTTCAACTCACCCTCCCAATCGCCGCACGCACCCGCCCAGCCACTTTCATTTTCATCCCGCTCCGCTCCGCACCCGGAAATCCGCTGGCACGACAACTGCATATACCGGTTCCATGAACGAGACACTGGTCCGCATCGAAAACAAAACCTGCAACACCGCCACCCGCCGTCGCCTCGCCCCCGCCGCGGGCATCGCCCC
>CAZUUP010000261.1:0-7942 GCA_964623105.1 uncultured Akkermansia sp. | reverse complement strand
CCACCCCCGGCACCCCCTCCAGCACCCCGCGGACCCGCCCCAGCAACGACCGGTCATTCACATACACATGCGCCACCTGATGATCCGCCACCGCAAACACCCGGCTCGCCCCCGCATCCAGCAACTCCAATCCCAGTTCCTCCTTGATCGTCAGCCACCCCTGCTCACGAAACACCCGGTTCAAATGCACCGGCGTCGTCACCGGCGTGATCCCATACTCTGACACCACGATCACTCCCACCCCGCGCGCCTCGAAAAACTCGATCAACTCCCCCGCAATCGCATCAATCTCCCGCAAATCCTTCCCCATACCCGGATGCTGCGGACCCAGCCGTTGCAGGTTGTAATCCAAGTGCGGCAAATACACCAAACTCAGCGTCGGCCGATGCTTCTCCTCCGTCCACTTCGCTGACTCCGCGATCCACCGCGTCGCGCAATCCGCCCTGCCCTGCGGCGAATCCACCCCTGCCGCCGGCCCCCAAAACCCTGCGAACGGAAACGGCCCCAAAGCCCCCTTCACCTCGTCCCGCAGCGAATATGGCCACGCATAAACATCAAAAAACTTCCGTCCGTCCGCCGGATACATCGGCCGCGGCGTGATCGAATAATCCGCCGTCGAATACATGTTGTACCACCAGAACAACTTCGCGCAGGTGAACCCCGCATCCGCCCGCCGCAGCTCGTCCCACACCTTCGGCGCCTGCACCAGGTGATTCGACTGCTTCCAGAACTGCACCTCCGCCAGTTCCCGGTTATACCACCCGTTGGCCACCACCCCGTGTTCCGCCGGCGTCTTTCCCGTCACGTAATTCGTCTGCGCCGTGCATGTCACCGCCGGAAACGCCGGTCGCACCTGCGCCAGCGCCCCCCGCTGCCGAAACGCATTCAGCCGCGGCGTATGCTCCCCGAGCAAACCCCCGGTCAAGCCCACCACATTCAACACCACCGTCCGCTTCATCGCCGCCATGCCCCGCAACGCTCCAACGTCGCCGCCCAAACCTCAAGCTCCGACTCCGCCACACCCACCGCCACCATCACTTCCCGCGGGCCCGCATCCCAACTACCCACGCACCTCCGCAGCAGCCTGGTACGTCCGTGCCAACGCCACCCCACGCCAGGCGATCGCCCCTCCACGAGGGGCATATTTCAAGCCGGCTCTGACTCGCGTGCAACGCGAGCTCCCGCAGCGAGTCCTCGTTCTCGAGCCCCACATCTTGATCGGGCGCGATCACCTCGGCGCCAACATCCATGGCCAACCGAACCCAATTTTTAGAGGCAAACTCACTGTGCCATCCGCGGGCGACTGGATTGACAATATAGCCATATTGCAATATTTACTCCACCCATGAAGACCACGATTGATCTGCCCGACGACCTTCTTCACCGCGCCAAAGTCGTTGCCGCCCAGCGCAAAACCACCCTCAAAGTGCTTGTGCAGGAGGGACTTGACTGGGCGCTGCGCTCGAAAACCACCGTTTCGGATCGGCACGCGGCCCTGGCTCAACTACGAAAGGGCCTCCGCCTCGGCGGGAAGCCCCTGACTCGCGAGCAGACCCATGAACGCCACTAGATTCCTCGACACCAACATCCTGCTTTACGCCTATGACGTTGACACGCCGACGAAGCGCGCGGTGGCGCTGGAGTTTGTGGAACACGGCTGGAACAATCCCGGTGAAACCGCGTTGAGCGTCCAGGTTCTTCAGGAGTTTCACGTCAATCTCTGCAAACAAGGCATTTCCCCGTTTGAAGCCGCCAAGGTGGTGCGCCGTTACGCCGCCTGGCCCGTCGTGGACAATTCACTCGCCCTCCTCTTGAGCGCACTGGGCGAACAGACCCGCTGGAAAATCTCCCTCTGGGACGCCCTCATTCTGGCCGCCGCCAGGGCCTCCGGCGCTTCCGAACTCATCACCGAAGACCTCAGCCACGGCCAGAACTACGACGGCGTGAAAGCCCTCAACCCCTTCCGCTGATTCCACTCCGGCGACCGAATCGCCCCTCCCCCCTCCGCCCACGCCCCAACCACCCGCGCATCCCGCAGCCGTCGGCACCTGGCGAATCCCCACATCGCGCAGCTCGCCAGCCCGCGAACTTCCGTCCGCTTTCAACATCCCCTCACGAAGGCACCGTGACTTGTGAACCGGCTGCCAGGTAGCCGAGCGACCCGCAGATGAACTGGGACACCTGTTCAACCTGCAACAGCGGGACGCATTCAACGACGAACGCCTCAAGGACACGACCACCGACCTCCCCTCGAACAACCAGACGGGCATCCTCAAGCCCAGCGCCGTCGAGTTGCCGCGCATCAACTGCCCGTCCATCGACCCGTTGCGCGGGTCGGAAGCGACCCCATCCGCCAAGTTCCGCCCGCTCGCGCTCCGCAGTGCGCGTGGTCAGAGAAAGTCGCACTCGATGGCCATGCCGTGGCACGCCTCGAACACCCCGATGGAAGCGCCGAACTGACGGACGAACCGGACCACCGCCCTGAACCGCCCATCTTTGAAATCGCTCAAGTTCCGGATCGACTCCCGCGCCAACGCCGGGAGTCCGCACCAGCAGCGCCACTAACTCCTCTCGGACATTCTGTTCGACCGGCACCCGATGCGGTGCTTCCCCAAGGCTACAAGCGGGGAGCTGGGCACAGCCAGGACGAACGCGCCCCGCAGCGAACTCTCCCGGAAGGCAAATCATTCCTTGCCTGTCAATCTCCCCTTGACTGATATTATTCAAGGAATATGACAACCACCTTGACCGGAAAAAACCAAATCACGGTTCCCGCCGAGATCACCCAGAAGCTGGGGCTGACAGCGGGGGCGCAATTCGACTGGGCGATGGGTGACCAACCAAACAAGCTCACCATCACCATCAAACCCACCCGGAAACAGTTGCTGGAGCGTGTCCGCCAGTTGGGGCGCAAGGCCAAGGCCAGACGGCCCCGCGGTGACGCAGTGGCCGAGTTCGTCAAATGGCGGACAGCCGACGACCAGGCGCGACAGGACGCCCTCCAATGAAACCGCCCTTCATCCTCGACACCTCAGCGCTCCTCGCTCACTGCCTCGAAGCACCCGGCTACGACATCGTCGAGAACATTCTCGAACAGTTCCCCGCCCAGGCTCACATCAGCGCCGTGACCTGGCTCGAATTCCAGATCCGCCTCGAGGAAATTCACCCCGAAGCCGAAGCCCGCCGGGAAATCCTGGCCTGCTACGCCGAGTTGCTCGACGACCCGGTGCCCGTTGACAAGGACACGGTCAGCGCGGCCTTGGACATCCGCCGTCAGGCCGGCCCCCGAATTCCCAACGCCGACGCCATCATCGCCGCCACGGCCCGGCTCGCAGGCGCCACGCTGCTCCATCGCGACCCGCACCTGTCCGCCATTCCGACCAGCGTCATAAAGCAAATCGTCCTGCCGCCCAAGGGCAAGGCGCCATCGCCCAAAAAGCGCTAACCTGCGTCTCCCAAAGCTGCCGGCAAGGCTTCAGCCCCACGACGGCCACACCCCAAGCCCGTGGACCCCAACCCCGCCGCGACGCCAATCCTCCCGCCACCCCGTCGTCTGGCCCTCACAATCCTCCCACCAACTCCGGGATGCACCCGACCATTCCCGCCATCACTTCCCGCCCGGTTGCGCCGCGCGCGCCCGCTCCCGCGCCACCCGTTCCAGCGTCAGCTTCAGCAGCGGATCATCGGGATTCATCCGCAGCGCGCTCCGGACCAACCGCTCCGCCTCGTCAAACTGTCCGCTTTGCAACGCCACCAAGCCCAACCCGTGCTCCGCGCGCGCATAACCCGGCCGTGCCCGCAACGCCGCCTCGAACCGCCCCTTCGCCCCCGCCAGATCCCCCTCGTTCAACAACGTGAGCCCCAGGAAATACAACGCCTCCGCCAGCTCCGGATTCAGCTGCAACGCCCGCACAAACTGCTCTTTCGCCCCTGCCTGCCGCCCCAGCGCACCCAGCGACTTCCCCAATTCCACCCGCGCCGCCACATCCAGCGGCCCCTCCTCCACCCGCCGGCCGAAATACGCCACCGATTCCTCCGCATTCCGCACCCGCATCGCGGCGTCCAGCGCCTCCCACGACTCCGCGTCCCGCACCACCACCTGCATCCAGAACTCCCCCATCTCATCCGTCGATTGCGGACCGTGCCGCACCCGCCGCGGCGGCACGTGCGGATTGCGCGGATTGCCCGCCGAATTGTCATACGTGTAATCCATCCGCACCAGCGTTCCGGCCGGCAGCGCCAGCGGTGTCGCCAGCCGATACTCATCCTGCCAGTTGAAATCCCACTCCCGAATCCGGAGCAACTCCCGTCGCGTGCCATCCGGCAGCAACGCAAACGCCTCCATGCGCTTCCCCAGGTAATGCGCATGCGGCATCACCCGCAGCACCTCGACTTCCACCGGCAACCGGATTTCCCGCCGCACCACCGCCGACGCCGCGCCCGCCGGCAGATCAATCATCCGCGACATCAACCCCACCGCATACGCCCGCCGCGTCGGCGCCGCATTCGTGAAATAAAAACCCACCTCCGGCTGGATCAACTCCTCCTTCCCCGACCGCTGCAAATGCAACTGCAGCACCACATCCACCCCCGCCTCCAGCCGCCACGCCAAGCCCTCCCCCGCAACCGTCGGCGACTTCCCGGGCGTCCACGTCACAAAATGACCCGGCGGAAACTTCGCCGGCGGCATCCACCCCCCGAAACCCGGCCCCGCCTCCGCCTCATCCAGCTTCCGGCACTGCCCCGAATCATCCAGCAAGACCCGCACATGATGCACCCCGCGTCCACCCGGCTGGAACTCCACCGCGCGCACAAACTGCCCGTTCGTCAACCCCGTCGGCAGGGCAAAATTCCGATAAACATCAGGCCCCTCCGCCCCCAGCCGGTAAGCCTCCGGCATCCGCAACACCAGATCCGGCCGCCCCAAACGCCAGCCGGTCTGCGCCGCCGTCACTGCCGGAGCCCGCCCCCGCTCCCCCTCCATCGCGCCCTCCGCAATCCACTGGTGCAACATCCCCAGATCATCCCGGCTCATCACCCGCTCCCCAATGTACGCCACGTGCCCCGGCTCCGGCAGCCACGGCGGCATGTATCTTTTCCGCGTCACCTCCCCGATCTGCCGCGCCCGCTTCGCCACGTCCTCATACGTCAACAACGCAAACGGCCCCGGCGCCCCCTCGCGATGACATTCGGCACAATGTCGATGCACAATTGCCCCGATCTCCCCGCTGTAAGTCAAAGTCCCGCGAGGCCGCGCCACATAACCCTCCGGAAACTCACCCCGCCCTGCCCCACGCCAGCGCCACACCCCGACGCCCAGCGCCGCCACCAACAGCACCAGCCACACCAAAGCCCGGAAATTGAGCGAACGCACCATCGCAATTCCTTCACTCATCGCCACGCCCGTTTCCCACCTGACCCCGCGCCCGTCCCGGCGCGACGCGCCAGACCGCCCAACCCGCCACCATCGTCGCCAGTCCCCAACCGCACTCGACCGGCTTCCGCCACACCGCAAACACCACCATCCACGCCACGCTCGCCACGAACAAGCCCGGCACCCACGGCCAGCCCGGCACCCGCAAAGACGGCCCTTCCCGCAACCGCAAGCGCATCAGCCCCACCACCGTCGCCGCCGTGCTCAAGCTCAGCGTGAACCCGATGTACGTCAGCAACCGCTCGTAAGTTGCCGTCCATAACATCACCAGCGCCACCGCCAGTTGAAACCCAATCGCCGCCCGCGGCGCTCCCGCCCCGCCACCCAGCCACCCAGGCAGGCAGCCATCCTCCGCCATCCGCGCATACACCCGCGGACCCGCCATCGCCACCGACGACACCGAAGTCACCAAGGCCAGCGCCACCAGCGCCGTCACCGCCTCGGCCCAGGCCGCTCCACCCAGAGCCCGTGCGGCAATCCGCCCCACCTCCAGCTTCCCCTGCAACTCCGCCACCGGCACCGCCCGCAGAAACACAAAATTCAACCCCAGATAAATCACCATCACCAACAACGACCCCGCCAGCAACGCCCGCGGCAAATTCCGCTCTGCGTCCCGCACCTCACCCCCGACATACACCGCCGCATTCCAACCCGCATAACTGAACGACACCCACACCAGCGACACTGCGAACGCCGGCGACCACACACCCTGCCCCGCCAAGGCCGCAGCCTCCGCCGGCGGCAAACGTCCCGCCGCGCACCCGACAAACACCGCGATCAACACCAGCTTCAAAACCACCGCCGCATTCTGCACCCACGCCCCCGGCTCCACCCGCACGGCGTGAATCCCCGACAACCCCGCCATCAAAACCGTGGCCACCCAACGCGGATCCCACCCCGGCCACCACGCCTTCGTGTATTCCCCAAACGCCATCGCCGCCGCCGCCATGGGAGCCGAAAATCCCACCAGCAACGAAATCCAGCCCGCCAGAAAACCCGCCGACGGATGCAGCGTCCGCGACAAAAACAAATATTCCCCGCCCGACTCCGGAATCCGCCGCGCCAGCGCCCCATAACTCAACGCCCCGAACGCCGCAATCACCCCGCCCACGCCCCACGCCGCCAGCACCGCGCTCCGTGACCCCAAGTCCGCCAGCAGAAAACCGCTCGTCGTGAACACCCCCGTCCCAATCATGCTCGCCACCACCATCGCCACCGCGCTGGCGAGGCCCAATGGTCGAGTTTGCTTCATGATCTTTCTGTCAGCCCCGCCCTCGCGGCACCCCGGGCTCAACGCTTGCGGAAGCGCACCACGTAATTTTCCTTCAGCATCAACGGCTCATCGAGCTTCCCAAAACCCGCCGCCTCGATCTCCGCCGTGAACACCTCCTGCCCCGCCCGCACGTGCTTCAGTATCCACTCCGAACTCAGCCCCGGCACCCGCTTGAAATCCACCAGCACCAGCACACCTCCCGGACGCAATGCCCGGTGAATCGACGCCAGCGAACTCTGCGGATACTCGAAATGATGATACGTGTCGCACACGAACACGACGTCCACCGAACCCGCTGGCAGATTGGCCGACCGCTCCGTGCACAACACGGTCTCCACATTCCCCCACCCCGCCGCCACGCTGCGTTTCCGGATCAACGCCAGAAAATCCGGCACCAAATCCACCGCCAACACCCGCCCCGACGGCCCCGTCGCCTCCACCAGCAACGGCACGAACAATCCCGTCCCCGCACCCACATCCGCCACCACCGCCCCCGGCGCGATCCCCATCGCCGCCACGATCTCGTGCCGCCGCGCGAAAACCTCCCGTCCTTCGCTCTCGAAACGTTCCACCCACTCCTCGGTCTTCAGCGCCGGCTTCAAGAATTCCGCGTTGATTCCCGGTTTCGCACTCACCTGCGCCACCGCCTGCCGCGCCGCCGCCTCTGCCCCCGGATCATGGGCCGGCACCGTCTGACAGCCGGCCCCTCCCAGCCAACCCGCCACGACCGCCGCCAACACCCGTGCGCCTTTCCGGAATATTGTGTTCATCAACCCCGACCCTAGACCGCTCCCGCCCTCGCGCCAACACCTTCCCGCCGCCCCTCTGCGCCCACCCGGCATCCGCGCGGGCAAACGAATCGGGAATATCGGTTTCGGTAACGGCGCGTGGGTGAAAGTTTTGGAGTGCGGTGACTTGTCCCCGCTTTCACGCAGGCGACTTGTCGCCGTCAACGTTCAGGACGGCTCCCATCACCAACATCGTGCCTGGGCTGGCGCGAGCCGCAAACGCCCCGTCCCACGCTCACACCTCCCGCAGTTCGACGGCGACAAGTCGCCTTAAAAAAGCGGCGACCAGTCACCGCACTCCAAGAACGCAACCTCACGGAAGCGCGGACACCGCCACCCCGCCGGTGTCACGGTTCCCGGAGTAACCGGGACCGCCGGCAGCCACATAGCCACGGCTTGCGCCTCCAGAGTCCGGACTGATCCAGAAGGAATAAAGCGACCCGCTGC
>CAZUUP010000260.1:0-7958 GCA_964623105.1 uncultured Akkermansia sp. | reverse complement strand
TCCCGTCTTGAGTTCGCGCCCGCCCGCCCTAACCTGCCGCCCGCTACCATGAACCAGCCCAGACCCATCTCGCCCAAACACCTCTATCTCATGGCCAACGGCGACCTGCGCCTTTCCGCCAATCAGAAATGCTGGCCGGAACAGGCGAAACTCGAGGCCACCCTCATCCGCGCCATCCAGGCCGAGGGCTGGCGCGTGGACCGCGCCCACGCCTTCGATTCCACCAAGGGCCATGGTTTCATCGATTCCCAGCGCCTCGGCATGGACGTCTTCCGTCGCCTCGATCCCGACGCCCCGCTCATCGTCGCCGAAAGCGTCTGGCAATACTCCCACCACATCCTCCACGGACTCCTCACCCATCGCGGCCCCATTCTCACCGTCGCCAACTGGTCCGGCACCTGGCCCGGCCTGGTCGGCATGCTCAACCTCAATGCCTCCATGACCAAGGCGGGCATCCGCTACAGCACGCTCTGGAGCGAAACCTTCAAGGACACCACCTTCACCGACGGCCTTCGCCAATGGCTCGCCACCGGCAGCCTCAACCACGACCAGAGTCACGTCCGCGATTTCGCCCTCCTAAAAATCCCCGCCGAGGATGCCGCCATCGGCCGTCAGTTCGCCCGCAACTTCCGGCGCGAGAAAGCCATCATGGGCGTCTTCGATGAGGGCTGCATGGGCATGTTCAACGCCATCATCCCCGACGAACTCCTGCATCCCACCGGCCTCTTCAAGGAACGCCTCAGCCAGTCCACGCTCTACGCCGAAATGCTCCGCGTTACCGACGACGACGCCCACGACGTCCTCCGCTGGCTCCAGCGCAAGGGCATGAAATTCTGCTGGGGCAAGGACGAGACCGCCGATCTCACCGAGCGCCAGACCCTCGAACAGTGCAAGATGTACATCGCCGCCCTGCGCCTGGCGGACGAGTTCGGCTGCTCCACCATCGGCATCCAATACCAGCAGGGCCTCAAGGACCTCGCCCCCGCCAGCGACCTCGTCGAGGGATTGCTCAACAACGTGGACCGGCCGCCGGTGAAATCCGCCGATGGCCGTGTGCTCTTCGAGGGCGAGGCCCTCCCGCATTTCAATGAAGTGGACGAATGCTCCGGCCTCGACGGACTCCTCACCTACCGCCTCTGGCGCGAACTCGGCCTTTCCCCGGAAAACACCCTCCACGACCTTCGCTGGGGGCGGCACTTCAAGGGGCCGGGAGTCGATGATTACGTCTGGGTCCTGCTCATCTCCGGCGCTGCGCCGCCCGCTCACTTCGTCGGCGGCTACAAAGGCACCTCGAGCGAACGCCAGCCCGCCATGTATTTCCGCCTCGGCGGCGGCACCCTCAAAGGCATCAGCAAACCCGGCCAGATCGTCTGGAGCCGCATCTTCATCATGGACGGCCGGCTGCACTGCGATCTCGGCGTGGCCGACGTCGTCACCCTCCCCGCCGCCGAGACCGAACGCCGCTGGAGCGAAACCACCCCGCAATGGCCGATCATGCACACCGTTTTCAAAGGCATCACCCGCGACCAGATGATGGCCCGCCACAAATCCAACCACATCCAGGTCGTGTACGCTCCCAACCCCAAGGCCGCCCATCGCGCCTGCCGCATCAAAGCCGCCGCCCTCGCTGAACTCGGAATCACCGTCCACTTCTGCGGCGAGGTGAGCCTGGCCTGAGCCGCGACGATGCAATCAACGCGAAGGGAGCGCGGCCTTCAGGCCGCAGAGATGCCCGCCAGCAGCGACTGTTCAGAGCATTCCGAAAGGATAATCCGACTCGCCATTTGATGGACCAAAAGCGAGCAGGCCCAAAAATTCGCACGACCCATGCAGGATGCGCGTTTCTGCGGCCTCAAGGCCGCGCTCCGTAGGTTGTTACCGCTGAGGACTCCGGCCACGCCACGAATTCACTCCCGTATCTGCGTTCAGCGGCTCACAACCCCGCCTTAGCCTCCCCTTTCGGCACGACTTCGAGGATGCGTTTGATGATCTGGTCAACCTGAACGCCTTCGGCCTCGGCGTTGAAGGTGGGAACGATGCGGTGTCGCAGGACCGGATAGGCGAGGGCCTGGATGTCGTCGATGGTGACGTGGAAACGGCCTCTTAGAATGGCGCGCACTTTGCCGCCAAGGATGAGTTGCTGGCACGCGCGCGGTCCGGGACCCCACGCGATGAGTTCCTTGGCGAACGGCAGCGCGTCCGGTTCATCGGGCCGGCTGCGGCGGACCAGATCCAGCACGAAGTCCGTGACGTGATCGGGCACGGGCACCTTGCGCACGATCTTTTGAATCTGAATGACCTCCTCACCCGTGATCACCGGGTCGATGCGCGATTCGTAGGCGCTGGTGGTCCGGCGGATGATTTCGCGTTCCTCGTCGCGGTTCGGGTAGGTGACCTTCACGTGGAACATGAAGCGGTCCTTCTGCGCCTCGGGCAACGGATAGGTGCCCTCCTGCTCGACGGGGTTCTGCGTCGCGAGCACGAAGAACGGCTCGTCCAGCCGGAAGGTTTTGCCCCCCACCGTCACACTGTGTTCCTGCATCGCCTCCAGCAACGCCGCCTGCGTCTTGGGTGGCGAACGGTTGATTTCGTCCGCAAGAATCATCTGCGCGAAGATCGGGCCTTTCAGGAAGATGAGCTGCCGGCGTCCGGTAGCCGGGTCCTCCTGGATCACGTCCGTGCCGGTGATGTCCGCGGGCATCAGGTCCGGGGTGAACTGCACGCGGTGAAAGCTGAAGTGCATGGCCTCGGAAAGGCTCTTGATCATGAAGGTCTTCGCCAGTCCGGGGACGCCCTCGAGAAGACAGTGGCTGCGGGCAAAGATGGCGATGATGATCTGCTCGATGACCTCATCCTGACCCACGATGTTCTTGGCGATTTCCGTCGTGATCTTGTCGTAGCCGCTGGTCAGACGCTGCGCCAGCTTGACGTCGTCCGGCGCCAGCGACTCGGCAGGCGCCGGTGGCGGCGGAGGCGCAATCTCGGGCTCGACCGGCCGCGGCGGGGCGGCCGGGGCCGGCAGGTCGCGTTCGGTGACGGTGTTCAGCTTGCCGCAGGACGGGCAACGAACCTCGGTGCCGAGGATCGGGTTTTCAACCGTGAGGTTCTGCTCACAGAGCGGGCATTTAAGCGTGATGGTCATGCGCGGGGGACTGGCTGCGGCGGAACACAGCGGAGGATCACGGGTTGACTGGCTTCATCGTCAGCGGGTCGCGCAACGGGACATCCACGATGCGGTTGCCAGCGAGCGAATCCACTTTCACCGGATGATCGGGGTGGCCGAGGAGGATTTCTTTTTTCTGGCCGACGACGCAGATGACGAGTTTCTCCGGCAGCAGATATTTTTGCGCGACGCGCTGGATGTCGGCCTTGGTCACGGCGGCGATCTTGGCACGGTAGTTTTTCCAGTAGTCGGGTTCCGAGGTGAAGCGTCCGGTCAGCTCATCCTGCGCGAAGGTCGCGGCCACCTGGCCCTTGGTCGAAAAGGAACGCGGAAAGCTCTCGACCATCGATTTCACGGTGGTCTGGATTTCCTCGTCGGTCACGGGTTCCTTCGCGATGCGCTTGAACTCCTCGAGCACGATCGACGTGGCGTACGCCACCGTGCGCGACTTGGATTGGAAGGCCGCGATGAAGATCAGCGGATAATAGACGCCGCCCGGGAACGCCGAGCCGGCGGAGTAGGCCAGACCCTCGTCCGAGCGCACACGGTTCATGATGCGCGACGTGAAGCCGCCGCCGCCAAGGATGTCGTTCATCACCTGCGCAGCGTAGAAGTCAGGGTTGTCGCGGCGGATGCCGGGTAGCAGCATCGCGACGCGCCCCTGATTGACGTCCTTGTCCACGATGTAAAGGCCGGGGTCGGCGAACTTCGCGTCCCCGGGCACGGGCGGCGATTTCTCGCCTTGATACGGCCAGTTGGCGAAAAGTTTTTCCAGCCGCGCGACCATCGCGTCGCGGTCGAAATCGCCGTTGACCGCGACGACGAAATTGCCGGGATGAAACCACTTCTTGTGAAACGCCTGGAGGTCGGCGCGCGTGAGCGATTCGACCGAGGCGGCGGTGGGATGGCGGTTCACCCAGAAATTTTCGCCATAGGTCAGGAAGCGGCGCTCGCGCATTTCGATGTCTGCGGAGTCGTCGTTGCGCTGCTTCATCGACTGGAGCATCTGCTGTTTGCGCAGCGTGATCTTGTCCTCCTGAAACGCCGGCTCGGCGAGGACTTCGCGCAGGACCTTCAGCCCTTCATCGAGGTCCTTGGAGAGCAGGTTCAAACTCACCGTGCCCTGCAAATCCCCGACCCCCGAGCCGAGATTAGCCGCGAGGAACGCCATCCGTTCCTCGAGCGCCTCGGCGGTCATGCTCTTGATGCCACCGCGCGCGAGCAGGTAGCCGGTGAGACCGGCGATGCCTTCCTTGCCCGCAGGCTGCAGGTAATCTCCGACGCGCACATACACGACAATGTTGACGAGCGGCAACTCGCGCGACGGCACGACGTACGCGACCGGCCCGCTCGCCAGCGGCACGCGGAAGCTCGCGGGATTCGGCGGCTCGTAAGTGAGCGGCGGGAAGGTGAGCTTCTCGGGCCGCTCGGAGATGGCGTCGGCGGCGAAAATCCTCGCTGGCAGGCACGCAGCGACGACCAGCGGAAAAATCCAACGGAGTGCGGTTTTCATTAAATTTTAGGAACGGGTCTCGAGTTCGTGGAGAATCGCGCGGACGGACGAAAGCAGTTGCGGCACTTCGTCGCGGACGGCGTTGACGAGCAGTTCGTAGTCAACCGAATCGTAACCGTGGCTCAGGCGGTCGCGCATCCCGGCAATTTGGCGCCATGGAACTTCGGGGCGCCGGTTGCGCAATTCTTCGGGCAGGCGCTTGACCGCTTCGCCGACAATTTCCATCGCACGCTCGAACGCCATCCCCGCTTGCCAGTTTTCGACAAAATCCGGGGCCGTGCGGCCGCGGCACAATTCCTGGGCGCGCTCGGCATGGTCGATGATCTGGTGCAGCGTCACGCGTGCGTCATGCCTGCTCATAGATGGTGACCGCTTCGTGCAGGACCTCGTCGCGGAAATATTTGCTCAGCATCGCCGGCGTGTTGAAGTCCACCTTCGCTCCAAGCAAGTCGCCCAGCTCCTCGCCGTAGCCGAACGCGCGAAAGCCGGGCCGCGCCGTCGGCGCAAACTCCGCCAGCACGTCCACGTCGCTCCGCGCGGGATCGTAGTCCTCGTGAAGAACGGATCCGAACAGGCTCAATTTGCGGATGCCGCGCGCGGCGCAGAACGCGGCGAGCGCCGCGGCATCGAATTGAATTGGGAACGTGGCGGCGGGCATGGCTACTTCTTCTCCAACTCCGCGATGCGCTCCGCGGTCTTCTTTTTGAGGATGTTGAAGAACGGCTTGTTCTTCGCATCCGCGCCGGAGAGCCGGTCATCGAGGCGTTTCAACTGCTCGCGCAACTTCTCGAGGCTCGTCTCCTTTTGCAGCGCGCCGGCGATCTGGCGGATGACGGGCTTCTGCTCGGGCGTGAGGCCGGCGAGGTCGTCGTCCGCGCCGCTCTTGCCGGGCTTGCGCGTGTAGATGCCGACGGCGCGGTTTTCCTTGGTGAAATATTCGCGCACGACCCGCTGGATGTCCGCGGGCGTAACGGCCTGAATGCGCGGCCCCGACTCGTTGATCTCCCGCCAGTCGCCGCGGCCCTCGTATTGGATGAGCTGCATGAGAATCGGATGATTGGCAGAGAGCCGGCGGTACTCACCGGCAGCGAAATTGTTCTTCACCTTTTGCAGTTCGTTGGCCGGAACGAGTTCCGTTTTCAGCCGCTCCAGCTCGGCGTAGATGCCCTTCTCGACCTCCTCGGGCGTGTGGCCTTCGCGGGCCTCGCCGCCGGCGTTGAACACGCCCGCCCACTTCTGTGCGGCGTTCCAAGCGAACGTTTCCGTCGCGACCTTCGCGCCCAGCACGAGGCCCTTGTAGAGGCGGCCCGTGTGGGTTGAGAGCACCTGCGCCAGCACCGCCAGCGGATACGAGTCGCGATGCCCGAACGCCACCGTATGCCAATAGATGTCCACCTGCGGATTGGCGTCGGCCTCGGCGAACATGCGCTTCTCGGCGACCTGCTTCACTTCGAGCGTGACGACATCCGGCGCCTCCTGTTTGCCGCGCGGAATGCGGCCGAAATAGCGCTCCGCCTGCTGCGCGGCAGCGTCAGCCTTGAAGTCACCCACTAGGATCAGCGTGATGTTCTGCGGCGCGTAGTAGGTCTGGTAAAACTCGTCCGCTTGGGCCTTGGAAATCGCGGGAATGTCCGAGGGCCAGCCGATCACCGGCCAGCCGTAGGGATGCGATTCCCAGAACAGCGACTCGAAGGCCTCGGCGAATTTCCCCAGCGGCGTGGACTCCGTGCGCATCCGGCGCTCCTCGTACACCACGTCGCGCTCGGCGTAGAACTCGCGGAACACCGGCCGCAGAATCCGCTCCGACTCCATCCACATCCACAACTCAAGTTTGTTCGCCGGCACCGTGATGTGATAGGCCGTCATGTCCGAGCTGGTGAAGGCGTTCATGCCCGTGCCACCCGCCGCCGTGTAAATGCGGTCGAACTCATTTTTCACCAAGATTTCACGCTGCTTGGTGATGAGTTCGTTGAACTGCTTCTCCAGCTCCTTCCAGCGCGGCGTCTTGGATTCGAGCCTCGTGAGGTCGGCAATTTCCCCGCGCCGCCACATCGCGCGCATCTTGGCTTCCTCGGCACGCATCAAGTCGCGGATGCGTTCCTGCTCGGCGATGATCTCGAGGTCCTTCTTGTAATCCTTCGTGCCGATGGTGGGCGTGCCCTTGAACATCATGTGCTCGAACAGATGCGCGATGCCGGTGATGCCCGGCCGCTCATTGCTCGCACCCACGCGCGCCACCCAACCCCCGGCGACCGTCGGTTCATCCGGCCGCTCGACCATAAGCAGCCGCATCCCGTTGGACAGCGAGCGCTCGACGACCGGGACTTTCTGGGCACCAAGGGAACCGGCCCAGCCGAAAATAAACACCGCTGCCACCGCAGTCTGCAGGAAAGGCTTGTTGATCACGCGCGCTAGGACACCACCAAACCCGCCCACCGTCAACGTGAGACCCGACGCGGACGGGAACGGATTCGTTTCCGGGCCGGAAGAAAACCATTTGCTGGCGGAACGAAGCTGCCGACGCGAGGACGCGAATGGCCAAGCGACCCAAGAACCTCCCCGCCTTGCCACCTCGGCGGCCATGCCTTGGTTGCCGACCCCCGGGGCAAACGGCCAGCCCCGCGCCCGACTCAAGTGTACAATTCCGAGATCGGCCGCCCGTGATTCACAATGGCGGTCGGCCGCCCGTTGAAATCATTGAGGGTGGTGTGTTCCCAGTCGATGCCCAGGTGCTGGTAAAGCGTCGCCAGAAAATCATCGGGGGCGCACGCGCGCTCGTTCACGTCTTCGCCTCGCCGGTCGCTCGCGCCGATGATGCCGCCGCCCGTGACGCCGCCGCCGGACCAGAGGTTCGAGAAGACGCGCGGCCAGTGGTCGCGGCCCGGTTGAAGCGTGCCTGCCGCCCCGCTCGCCGGATGCGCGCCGGTGCTGCGGTCGTAACTGATCTTCGGCGTGCGGCCGAACTCGCCGGTCACGACAACCAGCACCCGTTTGGCAAGGCCGCGCGCGTGGATGTCCTCGATGAGAGCGGTCACGGCCTGGTCGTAGGCCCAGCAGCGGTAGCGGAGGCCGTTGAAGACATGGGCGTTGACGGCGTGGTCGTCCCAATTGTTCCCGGCCGTGCCGCACAGCGGGCCGTCGAGGTTGCTGTGAATGATTTCCACGCCCGACTCGACGAGGCGGCGGGCGAGGAGAAGCTGTTGGCCCCAGCGGTGCCGCCCGTAGCGGGCGCGCGTGCGGTCGACTTCCTTGCCGAGGTCGAAGGCGGCGCGAGCCTTGGGA
>CAZUUP010000259.1:2924-7994 GCA_964623105.1 uncultured Akkermansia sp. | reverse complement strand
ACCGATCACCGATCACCAATTGCCAATTCGCGCCCCTTCCCGCCGACCACCAAGCCCCCCACCCACCACCCCATTCCCCGCCCCATGCCCTGCCTCCCGAAATTCCTCCGCCCCATCTCACCCCATATCCGCTTTTCGCCAACCCTTGTCCTCGCTCTCGCCCTGCTTCATCCCGGCATCATCCTCGCCCACGGCAGCGCGCACGAACGCATCCAGACCCTCTCCGTAGCCGTCTCCCATTCCCCCACCAACGGCACCCTTTACTTCCAGCGCGGCGAACTTCTCCTCCAACACGGCGAATGGCAACCCGCCCTCGACGATTTCGCCCAGACCCTTCGCCTCACGCCCGCCCATCCCGGACTCGAACTCGCTCGCGCCCACGCGCTTACCGGCGCCCGCCGCCTCGCCGAAGCCGACGCCCTGCTTGCACGCCTTGCGACCGCCTCACCCACCAACCCCGCCATCCACTTCGCTCACGCCCGCGTGCTCAGCCTGCGCGACCGCCCAACCGAATCCATTGCCCATTACACCCGAGCCCTCGCGCTCACCGCAGCGCCCGACACCAGCCACTTCCTCGAACCCGCCCAACTCCTCGCCCGCACCGGCCAACTCACCAACGCCCTCGACTGGCTCGACCGCGGACTCAAAACCCTCGGGCCAAACCCCGACCTCGTCATTCCCGCCATTGAACTCCTCCTCGAGGCGGGCCGTTTTGACGACGCCCTGTCTCGCGCCGACCAGATGCTCACCCATACCCGTCGCTCCCCGTCGTGGCTCGCCCTCCGCGGCGACATCCTGCAACAAGCTGGCCGCAACGCCGACGCCGCCCGCGCCTTTCAGGAATGCCTTGCCAGCCTGACAGCCCTGCCGGTAACGCTGCGTCGCACCACCGCCAACGCCGAACTCGAACGCCAGGTCCGGGACGCGCTTGCCCGGCTCAATTCTGCCGCCAGACCCTGAACCTCGCGCCGCCCGTCCCCGCTCCATTTGCCTCCCGTTTTCCTGCGAACCATTCGCACCACCGGCAGCAACCGCTGGCACGATCACCACCCCACAAACAACCGCCCCTCCGCCTGAATGATAATCCCCTTCACCACGTCCGACCCACCATGATTCCAAACCCCGCAACGCCAGCGGGTTTGGGCGCTTTTCCGAAACCAACTTTGACAACATCCGCAACGGCCAAACCCACTCCGCAAGCGCGCAACGCAGGCGTCCGCCAAAAGTGCGCGATCTTGCGCCTTGCCACGCTCTGCGGAGTCGCGGGATTTCTGTTTCTCCAAACCGCCACGGCACCCGCCGCCCCGGTCACCGCACCCCGCCCCGCCGAACCGATCGTGGAAGTCCTTGTCGATCCCCCGAAGATCACGCTTGATCACCCCGCCGCTCGCTTCCGCGTGCTCGTCACCGGCAAGACCGCCTCCGGCCAACTTCTCGACCTCACGCACACGGCGCAACTCCGGTCGCTCGACGCCGCACTGTTCCAACTCAATCCCCAAGGCGAACTCCAGGCCCGCCGCGACGGACGCGGCCTCCTCGAAGTCCGCGCCGCCGGACAGACCGTCCGCGCCCCGGTTGAAGTCCTCCCGGCCGACGCTCCCCCCGCCTACAGTTTCGAAAAGGACATCACACCCCTGCTCAGCCGCCTCGGCTGCAACGGTTCATCCTGTCACGCCAAGGCCGAAGGCCAGGCGGGCTTCAAACTTTCCGTCTTTGGCTCTGACCCGGCCGCCGACTACCGCGCCATCACCAAGGAAGGTCGCGGCCGCCGCATCTCCACGGCCGCCCCCGAGCTCAGCCTCGTCCTGCAAAAACCCGGCGGTGCGCTCGCTCATCGCGGTGGCGTGCGCTTCAGCCCCGAATCCCCCGAACTCGAAACGTTTCGCAACTGGATTGCCGCTGGCGCGCCCTTCGGCACCACCAACGACGCCCGCGTCACCGCCCTCCACCTCACCCCCGCCGAACGCGTCCTGCGCCCCGGCGCCACCCAGCAACTCCGCGTCGTCGCCACCTACAGCGATGGACGCCGCCTCGACGTCACCCGCCTCGCCCAGTTCCAATCCAACCAGGAAATCCTCGCCCGCGTGTCCGACGACGGCCTCGTCACCGCCAGCACCCTGCCCGGCCAAGCCGCCGTCATGGCGCGATTCATGGGCGAGGTCGCCGTGTTCCTCGCGCTAATTCCCCGCGAAGGATCCTCCGCCGCCCAAGCCCCTCCGCCGCAATTGAATTTCATCGACACCCTCGTCGATGCCCGCCTGCGCAAGCTCAACCTCCGCGCCTCCGACCTCTGTTCCGACGCCGAATTTCTCCGCCGCGCCTCCCTCGACATCACCGGCACGCTCCCAACGCCCGCCGAAGCCCGCCAGTTCCTCGCCGACCGCCGCCCCGACCGCCGCGCCCGCCTCGTGGACGCCCTCCTCGAACGCCCCGCCTACGCCGACCTCTGGGCGCTCAAATGGTCCGACGTCCTCCGGGTGGACCGCCAGAAACTCACCCACAAGGAAGCCTACTCCTACTACCACTGGATTCGCCGCCTCCTCGCCGCCAACCGCCCCTTCGACCAACTAGCCCGCGAACTTCTCACCAGCGAAGGTCCCCTCGACGAAACCGGCTCCGGCTACTTCTACAAAGTCGCCGCCAAACCCGGCGAAATGGCCAACATGTTCTCCCAGGTTTTCCTCGGCGTCCGCATCGCCTGCGCCGAATGCCATCACCATCCCCACGACCGCTGGAGCCAGAACGATTACTACGGCATGACCGCCTTCTTCCAACAGGTCGCCTTCCGCAAAGGCGGCGCCGGCGAAGTCCTCCTTGCCGAAGGTAATCCCGCGACCCGCAATCCCCGCACCGGCGACCTCGTCCCCCCTCAACCCCTCGGTGCCGAACCCCTTGCCAGTCTCGAAGGCGACCGCCGACCCGCCCTGGCCGAATGGCTGGCCTCCCCGAACAACCCCTGGTTCGCCCGCAACCTCGTCAACCGCCTCGTCGCCCATTTCTTTGGCCGTGGCCTCATTGAGCCCGTGGACGACGCCCGCCTGACCAACCCCGCCAGCAATCCCGAACTCCTCGACGCCCTTGCCAAACACGCCCTCGATCAGCGCTTCGACCTCAAAGCCATCATCCGCACACTCACCGCCTCGCGCACCTACCAACTCTCCGCCACCCCCAACGACACCAACGAATCCGACGAACAGAACTACTCCCGCGCCCTCTTCCGCCGACTCCCCGCCGAAGTGCTCTTCGACGCCGTCTGCCAGGTCACCGGCGTTCCCGAGAAATTTGACGGCGTCCCCGCCGGCTACCGCGCCACCCAGGTCTGGGACAGCGACGTGAAACATTACTTCCTCAAAATCTTCGGCCGCCCCCTCCGCACCTCCCCCTGCGAATGCGAACGCCAGTCCGACGCCAGCGTCGCCCAGGTCCTGCACCTGCTCAATTCCCCCGAAATCCACGACAAGCTCGCCCACGCCGCCGGGGCCGTTTCCCGCTTGGTGAAATCCTCCGCCGACGACACCCAACTGGCCGACGAACTCTACCTCGCCTGCTTCAGCCGTCTCCCCACCGCCGCCGAGCGCAAGGCCGCCGTGCAACACCTCCAGACCAGCGCCGGCCAGCGCCGCGAATCCGCCGAAGACCTTGCCTGGAGCCTCCTTAATTCCCTCGAATTCATTTTCAACCACTGATCCACTCCACCTATGAACCCCTCCACCCGCCCCTGTGCCGGCCCGAATCGACGCGACTTCCTCCGCCTCGGCACCGCCAGCCTCGTCGGCCTGCCTCTCGGCCTCCCCAGTCTCCTGCAACTGCAAGCCCACGCTGCCGCCCACGCCACCGCCAAACCCATCACCTCCGACCTCTCCCTCATCTACGTCTTCCTCAAGGGCGGCCTCAGCACCATCGACACCTTCGACCTCAAGCCCGACGCTCCCTCCGACATCCGCGGCGACTTCGGCTCCATCCCCACCAACCTCCCCGGCGTTCGCGTCTGCGAACACCTCCCGCGCGTCGCCCGCATCATGGAGAAGTTCTCCCAGATTCGCTCCTTCACCCATCGCAATGCCGACCACGGCGGCGCTGATCATTACATGCTCACCGGGCATCACCCCACCGCCGGCTTCAACGGCGGCCTCAAGCCCAACAACCAACACCCCGCCTTCGGTTCCTACATCAGCCACAAACTCGGCCCCCGCGGCAGCATCCCGCCCTACGTCTGCCTTCCCAACATGCACCCCAGCGGCGGTTCCGCCTACCTCGGCCCCGCCAGCGTCCCCTTCGTCATCGAAGCCGACCCCAGCGCCCCCAACTTCTCCGTCCCCGACATGGCGCCGCCCCTCGTCATCGACTCCACCCGTCTCCAGGCCCGGCGCGAACTCCTCGGCCAGGTGGACCGCTACCAGCGCTCCGCCGAAGTCACCGCCAACTCCGGCGCCAAAAACTACAGCGTCTTCAGCCAGCGCGCCTTCGACCTCATGACCTCGCCCGCTGCCAAGCGCGCCTTCGATCTCTCCGCCGAACCCGAAAAACTCCGCGATGCCTACGGCCGCAACACCCTCGGCCAGTCCTGCATCATGGCGCGGCGCATGGTCGAAGCCGGCGTCCGCTGCGTCACCATCGATCACTCCAACTGGGACACCCACGACGCCAATTTCAAAGTCCTCCGCGACGAGCTTCTCCCCAAGCTCGACATGGCCATGACCACCCTCTTTCGCGACCTCCAGGACCGCGGCCTCTACGAAAAAACCCTCGTCCTCGTCACCGGCGAATTCGGTCGCACGCCCAAAATCAACAAGAACGCCGGGCGCGACCATTGGAGCCGCTGCTTCACGGTCATGCTCGGCGGCGGCGGCATCCACGGCGGCCGCATCATCGGCCAGAGCGACAAATGGGCCCAAGACCCCGCTGAAAATCCCTACGGACCGGAAGATCTCGCCGCCACCCTCTTCACCCTGCTGGGCATCAATCCCAAAGACGAAGTCATCACCCCCGACGGCCGCCCAATCTCCATCGTCAACGGCGGCCGCGTCATCCACGAACTCATCTGAGGAGCGCAGGCGGCCCGCCCGCCAG
>CAZUUP010000259.1:0-2824 GCA_964623105.1 uncultured Akkermansia sp. | reverse complement strand
GGCGGCCCGCCCGCCAGTGCCACATCTTCCCGTGAACACCAAATATCTCGCACCCTCCCCCGGTAGAGCGCGCGTGTCCCCAGCGCACCGCCCGCGTGTTCGCGTCTCCACCCGCGTCTTCCCGCTATTTCGCGTCCCCCTCACCCCCGCCAACTCCCCGTCATGATCCCGCGCCTCCTTCTCCTCCTCGCACTCTTGCTCGCCCCCGCCCGCCCGCGCGCCGAGGAACCCTTCGTCTCCTACATCTTCCCCGCCGGCGGGCAACGCGGCACAACCGTGAACTTCCACGTCGGCGGCTGCTACCTCCACGGCAACGCTGGCTTCGAGATGCTCGGCCCCGGCGTGCGCGCCTCGACCCGCATCCGCGAAACCAACACCCTCTGGTTCGAAGGCCCCGTCATTCCCCAACCTCCTTCCCAAGCCAAGGAAGATTATCCCCGCGACTACGCCGGCTCTGTCCAAATCGCCGCCGACGCTCCGACCGGCCCCCGCCTCTGGCGCACCTGGACCTCGCAGGGCGCGACCCCAGCCCAGAAATTCATCGTCGGCACCCTCCCCGAAATCATCGAAAACGAAATCGACGGCGAACCCATCCCCGTCGCCATCACCCCGCCCGTGACCATCAACGGCCGCATCTTTCCCCGCGAAAACATCGACGTCTGGACCTTCCCCGCCAAAGCCGGCCAGGAATTCACCTGCCGCGTCGAAGCCCAGAGCCTCGGCTCACCCCTCCTCGCCCGACTCGTCCTCGTCGATCCCCTCGGACGCGAAATTGCCGAAGCCAACGCCACCCAGCGCACCGACCCGCAAATCAGCTTCCGTGCCGCCACCGCCGGCCAGTACCGCCTGCGCATCCACGACCTCAACTTCGGCGGCCTTCAGCACTACGTCTATCGCCTGACCATCACTGACGCCCCTTGGATAAACTCCATCTATCCCCTCGGCGGACGCCGCGGCCAACCGCTTACCCTCCAACTCTCCGGGCAATCCCTCCCGTCCCAGACCCTCACCCTCGCCGTGCCCGCCGCTGCCCCCACCGAATTCAACGTCACGCCCCAGTTTGGCCCCCGCTCCGCCAACCCTCTGACCCTCGACCTCTCCGACCTGCCCGAGTTCCTCGAAAAAGAGCCCAACCACAGCGCAGAAAACCGCTCCACCATCACCCCGCCCGCCGTCCTCAACGGCCGCATCGACCAACCCGGCGACGCCGACCTCTGGCCCATCCATCTGAAAAAGGGCGAAGCTATCGAATTCACCGCCAGCGCCGGACGCCTCGGCAGCCCAATGACTCCCGTCCTCACCATCCACGGCGTCACCAATAAAATCCTCCAGCGCGTCGAAGCTCCCGCCGGCGACACCGCCGACGCCCAACTCACCTTCAAAGCGCCCGAGGACGGCCTCTATCACGTCCGCGTTACCGAGCGCTTCGCCTCCCGCGGCGGCCCCGACTTCGCCTACCGCCTGCGCGTCGCCCCGCCGCCCGCGCCCGATTTCCAACTCCACCTCGCCGCCGATGTCCTCCGCGTCCTGCGCGAAACCGCCGACGGCCCGGCCACCGAGACCAAAAAACGTCCCAAAAACAAACCCGGCCAGCTCAAGGTCACCGCCATCCGCACCGGCGGTTTCACCGGCGAAATCGAACTTTCCGTCACCGGCCTGCCCGCCGCCATCACCGCCGCCGCCGCGAAAATCGCCGCCAACAAGCCCACCGCCGACCTCAATTTCACCGCCGAACCCGAAGCCCGCATCACGGCCCACGCCATCAAGATCTCCGGCACGGCCGTCATCGACGGCAAGCCCGTCACCCGCACCGCCGTTTTCCCCGGCACACCGCCCATCGACACCGTTCTCCTTGCCGTCGCCCTCCCCACGCCATTCAAGACCACCAGCGAGTTCCTGCTTTCCTACGTCCCGCGCGGTTCCACCGCCCGCCGCCCCTACCGCCTCGAACGCAACGGCTTCACCGGCCCGCTTTACGTCCGCCTCGCCGACCGTCAGGGCCGCCACCTGCAAGGCGTCACCGGCTCCACGCTCACCCTGCCCCCGGACGCCGACAGCTTCGACTACCCCGTCAACCTGCCCACCCGCCTCGAAATCGGCCGCACCTGCCGCGTCGCCATCATGGTCTTCGGCACCGTCCGCGACCACGACGGCACGGAACACGTCGTCAGCTACAGCGCCAACGAACAAAACGACCAGATCATCATCCTCCCCGAACCCGGCTTGCTCACTCTCGATCTCGACCGTCCGGCGGTCCTCGCCCGCCCCAACGAGAGCGCCGAAATTCGCGTCAAACTCACCCGCGACCGCTCGCTTCAGGGCGCCCCAGTCCGCCTCGACCTCGTTGCCGCGCCGCACGTTCAAGGCCTCCGCGCCGAACCCACCCTCGTTTCCGGCGATAAATCCGAAGCCATCTTCAAACTCCAGTTCGGCCCCAGACCGGGCCCCTTCAACCTCCCCGTCCTCATCCGCGCCACCGCCACCCTGAACCAGTCCGCTCACCACGCTGACGCCAAGCTCGAACTGGTCACCGAAGCCTCTGCAAGCCTCCGTTGATCTCCCCCGGTCCCGCGCTTCGTCAACTCCCCTGACCAACTTGGCCTGCGCCTGTCCGCACGCCCCCGCAATCCCCGCGATCACTCGCCAACCACGAACACGTCTCCAACCCCGGCAATGCACCCGGCACGCAACCGTCAGTCCTTCGTGTGAACCTAACGGCCGCAGTTGCAACCAGGGCCGACGGAGAAAACCACTAACTGACACTGACCTGCACTCATCTGCGGGCGCGGAACAGGTTCCCCTGCTGGGTGCAGGGCGATGGCCT
>CAZUUP010000258.1:4700-7999 GCA_964623105.1 uncultured Akkermansia sp. | reverse complement strand
CGCCACCACCGCCACCTGCCCCCGCAACGCCGCAAAATCCAGCCCCCCCAGCTTTCGCCGCAACGCATAAACCAGCAACCCCACGTTCAGCGACGAACTGATCGTGTTCGCCAGCCCCAGCCCCGCCTGCCGCAATTCCTGCACCAACGCCATCGCCAGCAGCAAATTCGTCACCAGGCAAAAAATGCTGATCCGCATCGGCGTGTGCGTGTCCCCCAGCGCATAAAATGCCCGCGCCAAAATGTTCACCATCGAAAACGCCAGCAAGCCCGGCGCCAGAAACATCAGCGCCGCCGCCGTGTTCTGCGTCGAATCCACCCCAAACTCCCCGCGCTCGAACAACAGCCGTACCACCGGCACCGCCAGCAACACCAGCAACACCGACGCCAGCGCATTCACAAACAGCAGATAACCCAGCCCCTGCCGCAACGTCCCCCGGAACTCCGCATACTTCTTCTCCGCCGCCAGCCCCGACAACGTCGGCAGCAGATACGTCGCCAGCGACACCCCAAACACCCCCTGCGGCAGCTCCATCAACCGCACCGCATAATCAAACGACGCCACAATGTTCCCCCCCACATTGAACGCCACCACGTTGGTCAACAGCACATTCAACTGAAACGCCGCCACCCCCAGCATCCCCGGCACCATCTTCCGCGCCACCCCCCGCACCGCCGCATCATGCCACGGCGTCCCCCACCGGTACCGGAAACCCTCCCGCCACAAATTCGGCAGTTGATACGCCGCCTGCGCCGTCCCCGCGATCAACGCCCCGAACGCCAGCCCGAAAATCTGCACGCTCAACGTCGCCCCCATCATCGGCGCCACCAGAAACACCGCCCCGATCATCACCACATTCATCAACGCCGCCCCCAGTGCCGGCACAAAAAACTGCCCCCGCGAATTCAACATCCCCATGAAAATCGCTGTCAGGCAGATCAATGGCATGTACGGGAACATCACCCGCAACAGCTCCAGCATCAGCCGCGTCTCCTCCCGCAACGACATCACCCCCAGCGCCACCGAAATCCCCAGCAACACCACCGCCACCAGCACCGCCGACGACGCCACCAAACCCGAGATCACCGCATTCCCCGCCCGCCACATCTCCACCTCCCCCGCCGTCCGCTCCTTCTCCTTGAAAATCGGAATGAACGCCGCCGTCAACGCCCCCTCCCCCAGCAACCGCCGGAACAAGTTCGGAATCGAAAACGCGAACTTGAACGCGCTCGCCACCGCCCCATCCCCCATGAAACTCGCATACACCATCTCCCGCACCATCCCCAGCACCCGGCTGGTCAGCGTGGCGACACCAATCGCGCCGGAAGACTTGAGCATTTGCGACATGCCCCCCGGTTGTATCGCCACACTCGTCCAATTCAAAGCGCGATTCCCGCCCGCGAGCGTCTGGCCCAAACTCCGAGCATCGCCGCAAAGAACGCAAAAAGACGCAAAAGGAAGAAGGCGCAGGAGGCCTTTTGGGGCAGGCGATGTTCCAGCAAGCCGTAGTTCAGCATCGTGTTCCCCTTTTTGCGCCTCTTTGCGTTCTTTGCGGCTATCCAAAACCGAATTCGAAAGCCGATCCACTCCCAGGTTAACCCCCCGCCCCTGCGAGCCTTCTGTCCCCTTTCGCGGCTCATTTCAGCGCCCGGTTCCGATAATGCAAAATCCGGAACTCCGACGTCTCCCGCACCACCCCCGCCAGCTCAAACCGATCCTCGAACGCCGGAAAAAACGCATCCCCTGCCACCTCCCGCAATACCACCGTCAAATACAAATCCGAACACCACGGCAGCGCCTGCTCATACACCTGCGCCCCGCCCACGATGAACACCTCCCGCGCCTCCCGCGCCGGATCAATCTCCGCCAGACTCCCCGCCACCCGCACCCCCGCCGCCGCGAACCCCGACCGGCTCAACACCACCGTCTCCCGGTTCGGCAACGGACGCCCGATCGACTCGTACGTCTTCCGTCCCATCACAATCACCTGCCCCGTCGTCATCTGCTTGAACCACTTGAAATCCTCCGGCAAATGCCACGGAATCTTGTTCCCCGCGCCAATCACCCGGTTCAACGACATCGCCGCCAGTGCCTTGAAATGCTTCATTCCTTTTCGTCTGCGTTGAGAATGTATTTGCAACGCGGGTAACGGGAACAGCCCCAAAACTCACCACCCGCGTTGGACCCTTTGCGCGCAACCCGAAGAACCATCTCGTTTTCGCACCGGGGACAAAACTTCCGCCGGTCCGCCAGCAACTCGCCGACCACCTGCCGTTGCGTAGCTTCCATAGCGAGGACGCACTGAACAACTTGCGATTCGGCGAACAACTGAATTCCATGCTTCGACGCGAAATCACGTGCCTCGTCCGTGTACCCACACGTGGTAACGTAGATGCCATTCGGAATTCCCGTATCTGTCATTGTCCCCAAAAACTCGCGCATCTGCCGAACCCCCACCGTCCACTTCTTCCAATGCTTGCACTGGATCACATAACGCTGATTTTCATGTTCAAGGATCAAGTCAACGCCACCGTCCGGCTTCGCTCCGCCAACCCTTCGCACCGAGTATCCCTGGGTTTGGTAGTACATAGTGATGAGCTTCTCAAACTGAAACCAATCAAGGGAACGCAGGGCCTGCCGAACCCTTTCGGCGCTCGATAAATTCGGGGCCAAAGCTCCTGCATCCCGCGCCGGCTTGTCTCCTGAAGTACTCGTTCCACCCGCCGCGGGAGGGGGTGGTTTCTGCCGGCCGTAGCTGAATGTATTCCCCGGCGAACGCTTTGATTGCTGCGCTGGATCGAAACTCGCCGCTACGGGATGATTCACGCGCATCGAGGGAGGGGACTGGGTCTGCTTCTTCAAAAAGAATACTGCCACCACGAACCCAACGAGTAGCACCAGCCCAACGATCAGCACCAGCAGAAGCATTCCGGCGAGCTTCGGTGCGAACATCACGCAAAGCATACCAAATGCTACCAACACCACGATGACCTCCGCCACCGCCAGTTCTTTGCTCTTTCGCCTGCGCGACATAATCGAAGCCCAAACAATGTTTCCGCCCGCCGCCGTCCGCCGCACTTGGTTGCCGATCAGCAGCGTGAACTCAACGACTCCGATTGGCAATCGGGGCAAGTTGACCGGATCTGAAAGCCTTGCCCGCTGAATCCATAGGCCTCGCCAGCGTTCTCCCACCCGCAAGCCTCACCTCATCATCCTCCTCGCCCCGCCCACCACCTTCTCCCAATCAAACGCCGGCCCCGGATCCACCTTGTTCTGCTGGATGTGATAATGCCCCAGCA
>CAZUUP010000258.1:0-4600 GCA_964623105.1 uncultured Akkermansia sp. | reverse complement strand
TCAAACGCCGGCCCCGGATCCACCTTGTTCTGCTGGATGTGATAATGCCCCAGCACCCCCTGATACCCCGCCAATTCCTCATCCGCCAGCTTCCGCGTCACCAGCTTTCCCGCCGCATCCCGCGGATAATCACACTTCAACTTCGGAAACACCCGGCACAACGCCGCCGTCAGCTTCGTCAACGCCGCATACTGCTCCGGCGTGAAATCATACTGCACCAACTCCCGCCCCTGCACCGCCCCCCGCACCCGCTCCGCCCGCGCCGGCCGCCCCACAAAACCCGCCGTCCGGATGCCATCCTCACCCAGCTTCGCCGGCACCGTCACCCGCACCCGCCCCGTCCCGTCCGCCTGATACCACTCCTCCAACACCTTTTCCTTCCCCGGCTCGTACGCCCCAATGTTCGCAATCTCAATCCCCACCGACCGCGTGTTCGACGACGTCGCGTGCCACGCCCGCTCCTTCACATCCAGCGTCTGGTAAATCGTCCCGTCCAAATCCAGGAGGAAATGCACACTCAACCCCCGCACATCATGGAGCACCTTGAAACACTGCCGGCTCGTCCCGCACGCGTCGAAATGCAAAACAAACTGGTCCACCACCTCCCGCAACATCCCCAACTCCCACCCGCCACCCCGCACCCCCGCCGCCCGCTCCGGCCCCAATGCCTCCCGCCGTGAATTGTAACGGTTCGGCGACGACAACCCCTTCACCGCCGCCTTCGACGCCTCCCACGAAGCCTCCCCCTCCGCGCTGAACCGCCGCTCCACCCGATACGCGTCATACCCGCCCGGATCCAGCCACGTCACCACCGGCGTCCCCGTGTGAAACAACTGCCCCGCCACCACGATCTCATCCCCGGTCCGCGCCAGCGGCGTCCCCGGCCCCACCGTGCGACACCCCGCCGCCACCGCCAGCAACCCCAAACAGAGCCACCAACTTCCCCACGTCCTCATCACGTGCCCTCCTCCCTTCACACCGCGATCGGCGCCTTGATCGCCGGCCACGGATCATAATTCTCCAGCGTGAAATCCTCGAACCGGAACTCGTGAATGTCCTTCACCGCCGGATTGATCTTCAGCACCGGCAACGCCCGCGGCTCCCGCGTCAGTTGCAACCGCGCCTGCTCCAGGTGATTTGCATACAGATGCAAATCCCCGAACGTGTGGACAAACTCCCCCGCCTTCAACCCGCACACCTGCGCCACCATCCGCGTCAGCAAAGCGTAACTCGCGATATTGAACGGCACCCCCAGAAACAAATCCGCGCTCCGCTGATACAACTGGCAGCTCAACTCCCCGTCCTGCACAAAAAACTGAAACAGCGTGTGGCACGGCGGCAACGCCATCTGCTCCACCTCGCCCACATTCCAAGCACTCACGATCAACCGCCGGCTGTCCGGATTCCTCTTGATCTGCTCGATCACCCGGTCGATCTGGTGGATCGACCGCCCGTCCGCCGTCCGCCAGTCACACCACTGCGCCCCATACACCCGGCCCAGATTCCCCGCCTCGTCCGCCCACTCATCCCAGATCGTCACTCCACGCTCCTGCAACCACCGCACATTCGTCTCCCCCCGCAGGAACCACAGCAGCTCATAAATGATCGACTTCAGGTGCAGCTTCTTCGTCGTCAACACCGGGAAGCTTTCCCCCAGCGGAAACCGCGCCTGCGCCCCAAACACCGAATACGTCCCCGTCCCCGTCCGGTCCGGCTTGAACCTGCCCTTCTCGAGCACCAACCGCAGCAACTGCTGATATTCCCGCATAATTAGAAATTAACCCGCCCGCTACCGGCGCGCGGCGTTCACGCCGCAGAATCTTCCGCCCACACCCACCACCAGACTTCCACCGCCACCGTGCGATCCACTTCTGATTCTTCCCTTTGCGTCATTTTGCGTTTTTTGCGGCCATCCTGCTTCGCTGCTCGCGGTCGATCCCTGTCACCCCATCCTCACACCCCGCTCGGCATGATCTTCGGCGGCGGCTTCTCCCCGGCCTCCGCCTTCTTCCCCGCCTTCGCCGGCGGCAGCTTCACAAATTTTAGCTCCCGCGCAATCTGATCCAGAAACGCCGCCAGCAACCGCTGCATCTTCACCTGCTCGTGCCGCAGAAACAACCACAACGCCACCATCATCACCCCGAAAAACACCCACCACGCCGGCTTGTGCTCAATCAACCCGAGAAAAATCAACGCCACCGCCGCCAACCCGCCCACACTGCACGCCGCCAGCAAACTCCCCGCCGGCCGCAACCGGCACCGGATCAACCGCGCCCCATTCTTGTGCTGCTCGAGCACCGTCACCAACTGCAACCGCGCCCACCGGTTCGCAAATATCTCCACATCATAATTGTTCCACCCCGCATCCGTCCGGCTCACCCACCCCTCCTGCGCCAACCGCCGGATCACCGCGTTCAAAAACTCCACCCGCCCGTGCGGATTGCCCGCCTCGCCCCAATACTCGATCTCCTCCGTCTCCTCCCCGCTCGCCCCCAGCGATGCCGCATCCAGATTCGGACTCCCCGCCGGCGGTGCCAACCGCAGCGACAACCGCTCCCGATACCGCGCCCAACCCCGCACCAACGGCTGCCAGTGAAACAACAACGCCACCAACGCCCGCGACCACCACCGCTCCCGCCCCGGCGGAATCTCCGCATGCACCGCCGCCGCCACACACACTCCCAGCGACAGCAGCAAATTCGCCACCCCCAGCGGCCACAACGACCGAAACGAAAAACCGATGATCATCAGCGGCACCGTCACCACGATGTGATACTCCAGGCTCGTCAGCAGAAAGAGCATCGACTGCGACGGCCGGTAGATCGACTGAAAGAAACCGCTCCCAAAAATCCCGTGGTAAATGATCGGCGCGCGAAAACCCAGGCTGATGTTCGCCGACCCGTAAATCCGCCCGTGCCAGATGCTCCCCCCCAACGCGCTGAAATTCTCCGGATGCTTCCGCACCAGCAACGCCTCCGCCGCCCCATACCCTCGCTGCTGCCGCAGGTAATCCCCCACCGTCGAACGCCGGTAATGCCACACAAACCCCGCCGGACTGAACCCGATCCGGTGCCCGTTCTGCTGCAACCGCCAGCACACATCCACGTCATCCCCCGCCTGCCGGAAGATCGGATCAAACCCGCCGATCTCCTCCAGCGCCCACTTGTAGAACGCCATGTTGCAGCCCGGAATGTGCTCCGCCAGCCGGTCCGTCAGCATCACATGCGCCGGCCCCCCCGGCGAACTCATCACCGCCGCCGCAATCGCCGAATCCTCCGGCGGCAGAAAATTATGACCCCCGATCGCCGCGAACCGGCTGTTTAACAAGTCGCCGATCAAATAAAACAACCAGTCCTCGTCCGCCCGGCAGTCCGCATCCGTGAACGCCACGATCTCCCCCCGCGCCGCCGCAATCCCCGTGTTCCGCGCCACCGACAACCCCATGTTCTCCTGCCGCACACACCGCACCGTCTTGAACTGCGCCGCAATCTGCGGCGTCGTGTCCGTCGATCCGTCATCCACCAGGATCACCTCGTAGCTCGGATACCGCAGCCGCTCCAGCGAATGCAGGCACGCATGCAACGTCCGCGCCCCGTTGTAACAAGCCACGACCACGGAAACCATCGGCGTCCGCGCCAGCGGAAAATACGGCGCGATGGCGAATTTCGCCTTCACCGCGTGAAACGACGCCCGCCGCTCCCGCTCCCGCGTCGTCAGCCCAAACTGCCAGTTTTCAATCTGCCGCCCGTCCTGAAACCAGTCATCCGTGAAACTGAACACAATCGTCCCCGCCAGCCCCGCCCGGAACGTCGTCTCGATCTGCCACCCCAGCGACTCCGCCTTGAACTGCTCCCCCTCCCGCAACGTGTCGATCCCATACTCCCCCAGCAACAACGGCTTCGTGTCCGCCAGCATCTGCAACCGCGCCAGATAACTCTCGAACGGCTTCTGATGATGCAGGTAAACGTTGAAACAAACGAAGTCGATGCTGCGCGCCCGCAAATACTCCGTCGGCGGAAAATTCGCGAACGTGCAAAGACAATCCGGCGCAATCGACTTCACGTCACCCACCAGTTCATCGATGAACTCCCCCACCCGGTCCGGCCCGTACCACCGCACCACATCCGGCGGAATCTCATTCACCACGCTCAACGCGAACACCGCCGCGTGTCCCGCGCACGCCGACGCCGCCTCCCGCACCGCCAGCCGCGCCTTGTCCCGCCGCTCCTCCGTGTCCAGGAAACAGTGCATCTTGTTCCACGGCACATCAATCAGCAGCCGCAACCCATGCTCCACCGCCAGGTCCAGAAACCACAGCGGCGGCACATGATACAGCCGCAGCACATTGGCCCCCAGCTCCCGGATCAGCGCGAAGTCCCGCAACACCTGCTCCGGCACCGGAAACGGATGCCCGCCCGCCGCCGGCGCGAACGGCCCGTACGTCACCCCCTTCACCGTGAACTTGCCCTCCCCCAGCCGGAAAAACTTCCCGTCCACGATCACTCGGGGTGGCTTGGCAGTGGCGGGCGTCATGCAGGCAGCTTGTATCCCGTTCTCTTACCAGACAGTCCCCCGAAGGGAAAACAATTCCCCGCAAAAC
>CAZUUP010000257.1:0-8065 GCA_964623105.1 uncultured Akkermansia sp. | reverse complement strand
GCCGCCGGATCGCGATCGAAGCAGCCAGCTGGCTCCTCGAATGACGAGGAGGAGACCCAGACCGATCGCCGCCCGCCCCGCCCCGCTCCCCCTGACCATGCCGCCGCGCAAACCCAGAACGTTCCGCCAAAAACTGCGGCGCGCCTTTCGCTGGTTTCGCCTCGTCGTCTGGATCCTCATCCTCGTCATCCTCTGCACCCTCATCTACCTCGACCGCGTCGGCCTCCCCGACTTCGCCAAACGCCGCATCCTCGCCGACCTTCGCGAACACGGCCTCGAACTCCGCTTCGAAACCCTCCGCCTCCGCTGGTTCCGCGGCATCATCGGCGAAAACGTCGCCGTCGCCCGCACCGACCCCAAGAGCACCGTCCACGTCGCCATCGCCGAAGTCGCCCTCGACATCGAATGGACCGCCCTCCTCCGCCGCCAGCTCCACGTCGAATCCATCGCCCTCCACGAAGCCCGCCTCACCTGGCCCATCCTCGCCACCAACCAGCCCCCCCGCGAATTCGTCATCGATCACCTCGACGGCCGCCTCGAATTCGCCCCCGGCGACATCTGGCGCCTCACCCAGCTTCAGGCCCAATCCCTCGGCACCCGGCTCCTCGCCTCCGGTGTCCTCACCAACGCCTCCCGCCTCGGCGAACGCATCGCCCTCGCCCGCGCCGCCCCCTCCAGCCGCGACACCACCCAGCAACTCAGCCAGCTCCTCGGCCATTTCCAAGAATTCCAGTTCTCCTCCCCGCCCGAAATCCAGCTCACCCTCCGCGGCGACGCCCAGCCCCATCAGGACATCACCGCCGAACTCAAACTCCAAGCCCCCGGCGCGCGCTCCCCCCACGTCACCTGGCGCAATCTCTCCCTCCTCGGCGAAATCCAGCGCGTCCGCGGCACCGAAAACCAGGTCACCGCCAGCCTCGTCATCAAGACCGACCAAGCCGCCGGCACCACCTGGGGCCAGGTCGAAATGGGCCGCGTCAACCTCCAATACTCCGGCAACCTCACCAACCTCGCCGACTTCCAATCCCACTGGCAGCTCAACCTCTCCAACGCCACCAACCGCTGGGGCCGCGGCCGCAACTGGCAGATCTCCGGCGACCTCCAACGCCTCCCCGCCCCCGGCACCAACACCGCCTACGCCGCCGAACTCCACGCCCTCGTTGACGGCTTCCACACCGAATGGGCCGGCGCCCGCCAGGCCACCCTCCACGTCCAGATCCCCGGCTTCACCAACGACTCCAGCTTCCACGCCGCCTGGCACCTCAACCTCCACGACCCTCGTTCCCGCTGGGGCTCCGCCGCCTCCCTCCAGATCAACGCCCACACCCACGCCGCCCCCGGCCTGTCCAATCTCTACCAATCCGCCATCGACCTCAAAGGCACCCAACTCGCCACCAAATGGATTCAAGCCCCCGAATTCACCGCCGGCGGCCAACTCACCCATCCCACCGCCGACACCTTCCAACCCGAACGCGCCTCTTTCCAGGCCAGCCTCCTTCGCCCCGTCACCCGTTGGGGCACCGCCACCAACGCCCTCCTCAGCGGCCACGTCACCCGCCGCCCCAGCCACCCCCCCATCGCCAATCCCGCCTGGGGACTCTGGACCGACCTCGAACCCTACGCCATCGACTGGGAATGGCTCCTCACCGACCTCCGCCGCACCAACGTCATCGTTCAGAAAATCATCTGCAACGGCCAATGGCTCGCTCCCGAACTCAACGTCAACCACCTGAAATTCGACCTCTACCAAGGCGCCCTCACCGCCACCGGCCGCCTCGACGTCGCCACCCGCGAACTCACCGGCCACCTCGACTCCAACTTTGAACTCCGCTCCCTCGCCTCGCTCTTCCCCACCAACTATCAGGCCTGGCTCGGCGACTTCGCCTGGACCAATCCGCCCGCCATCCAACTCACCACCACCGCCACTCTCCCCCCTTGGACCACCAACACCACTGCCGCGACCAACGCCGCGACCACCCCTTACCAAATCCTCCCCACCCTCCGCGCCGCCGGCACCCTCGCCCTCGGCCCCGCCCACATCCGCGGCATCCCTTTCCGCAGCTTCGCCACCACCATCGCCCTCACCAACCAACTCCTCCAACTTCCCGCCTTCCACCTCCAACGCGCCGAAGGCACCGTCACCGGCCACCTCGCCACTCACCTCGCCACCCACGACTTTCAAGGTCACGCCATCAGCGATATCCAACCCCTCGACCTCGCCCCCGTCCTCGGCAAGGGCGCTCGCGATTTCCTGAAACACGCCGTCATCACCGAGCCGCCCCAACTCCGCGCCCGCGTCTCCGGCAACTGGACCAACCTCGACTACCTCACCGTCCACGGCCACGGCGCCATCAGCAACTTCAGCTACCGCGGCGAAGCTTACACCAATGCCAGCGCCGCCATCCTCCTGACCAATCGCGCCCTCCACCTCACCCAGGTCCACATCGCCCGCGGCCCCCGCTACGGCACCGCCGACGCCATCACCCTCGACTTCCCCTCCCACCGCCTCTACCTCACCAACATCTACTCCACCCTCCCGCCCCTCGCCGTCACCACCATGATCGGGCCGCAGACCACCAAAGCCGTCGAACCCTACCGCTTCCTTGATCCCCCCGTCGTCCGCCTCAATGGCTCCCTCAATGTCAACCACTCCGACGACACCGACATGCACTTCGAAATCCAGGGCGGCCGCTTCAACTGGCGCTGGTTCAACCTCACCCGCCTCAACGCCCACGCCCACTGGGTCACCAACACCCTCGTCATCACCAACGCCATCGCCGAATTCTACCAGGGCACCCTCCACGGCGACGCCTTCTTCGACTTCTCCATCCCCGACGCCAACCCCTTTCGCTTCAACACCCGCGTCACCAACTGCAACTTCAACCTCCTCATGGCCGACCTCGTCAACCCCACCAACAAATTCGAGGGCCTCCTCACTGCCAACATCCACGTCACCAACGCCAACACCGGCGACCTCAAGAGCTGGTTCGGCTATGGTAACGCCCAGCTCAACGAAGGACTCCTCTGGCAGGCTCCCATCTTCGGCATCTTCTCTCCCGTCCTCAACAGCATCTCGCCCGGCCTCGGTACCAGCCGCGCCAAGGAAGCCGCCGGCACCTTCATCCTCACCAACAGCATCATCCACACCCGCGACCTCGAAATCCGCTCCCCGCCCGTCCGCCTCCACTATCAGGGCACCGTTGACTTCGACGCCCGCCTTCAGGCCGCCGTCGAAGCCCAACTCTTCCGCGACGCCTCCCTCATCCCCCGCCTCGTCGGCTTCGTCCTCACCCCCTTTACAAAACTCTTCGAGTACAAAGTCACCGGCACCCTCGGCGACCCCAAGAGCGAACCCATGTACATCCCCAAATTCCTCATGTTCCCCCTGCGCCCCTTCAAAACCCTCAAGGAAATGTTCCAACGCAGCGACGAACCCGCGCTTCCCCCCATCCCAACAACGCCCCCCTCTCCGAACTCCAAGCCGTGACAACACGCCGCCCGCCGCCCGTCAAAACGATGAGCACAAAATGTTAGGCCGCAGCAATCGCACTGACAATGAGCACAATCGTTGCACCAGCAGTTTCGAGCACTTGGAATTACAAGCAGCTCTTTGCAGCATTGGCCATCGCCTTCATTCTACAGTCGCTCATTTTGCCGTGCCTTTGCAGCATCGGGACAGCCAAGATTTCATTCGCTTACGCGTTAGACGGGTTGGTTCTGTTGCGTATGGGCATCGCCTACATTCGCCGAGAGACCGGCAGCGGTTGGAGGTTTTACGCTTGGTTGCTTTGCACATCGGCCCTTTGGATTCAGGGCATCGCCTATCTGGTTTTTGGAGATGTTTGAGATGACGACTTTGTGCCCTAACCAAGGCGCAGCAGAGCCCGCCGCCCCGCCGGGCAGTTCAGATAATTCCACTGCGGATCTCGCCGCCCTCCGTCTCTCCGTCACAGCCTCCGATAGAGCTCCTCCACCCGCTCCAGATCAATCCCCGCCGGCTGATGATCCAGCAGCCAGCGAAAATCCGCCTTCGCCCCCGCCCGGTCGCCCCCCTGCAAACGGATCATCCCCCGGCTCCACCGCTCCATCGCCGCATCCGGCGCCAGCTCCACAATCAAGTCCAGATACTTCATCGGATTGCCCCCCTCACTGCTCTTCCCCGCCACCCCCAGCAGATTCCGCAACATCCGCACAATGATCTCCCGCTTCGACGACGGCTGCAAATGCTCCTCCCGCATCCGCCGCCCCGTGAACGCCGACACGATCACCTCCGCCTCCGACCGCGAAATCGCCCGCGCATTCTCGAACACATCGATCAACTGCGGCTGACCCTTCTTCGGATTATGCTGCACCACGAAATGCCCCGGCAGCGGCACCCCCACCACGTCCACCCCCAGCCGCTGCGCCAGCTCCATGTAGATCACCGCCAGCGTGATCGGAATCCCCTCCCGATCATCCATCACCTCGTTGATGTAACTGTTCGCCCGGTTGTAATAATCCGTCCGGCTTCCGTGGAATCCATTCTCATTGAACAAGAACTCCCGGATCGCCTCCAGCTTCTCCCCCTCCTTCGCCCCCGCCCCCCACCGACCGCGAATCTGCTCCCCCCTTCCCCCGATCTCCCCCCCATACCCCTCGATATCCACCTCCCGGTTGTCCCGCTTAGACACCAGCAACGCCGCCAAAAACAAATCCGTCTTCTCCTCCGCGCTCTCCACCACCTTCACCAATTCCCGCTTCGTCGCCTCATAATGCACCCGCGTCGCCAGCTTGCGCAATTGCTCCGCCTCCCGCTCCAGATCCTTCGCCCGCTCCAGCAACAAGCCCTGGCTCGCCTCCGCCTTCGCCTGCAACTCCTCGATCACCTTCGGATCCACCTGCCCCTTCCCCGGCAACTCCCGGATCTTCCGCGACAAACTCGCCAGTTCCACCGCCTTCGGCATCCCATTCGATAAATTCGTCCCCACCTGGAAACCCTTGAACTCCGCCCGCGTCTCGCGGAACTTCGCCAGCCCCGCCTTACCCGCCGGTGTCTCCCCCGCCGCCATCTCGATCACCCGCTGCCCGTTCACCGAGCAGATGATCCGCTCCCCCTCCAACCGCACCTTCAACAAGTTCCAATCCCCCGGCCGGTAATGCTCGCTCGCGATGTCCTGCATCACCGTCCACGAAAAAATGTTCGGCCCGTTGAACCGCGTCAGCCGCAACCGCCCCCCCGTCGGATAAAACCCGTAATGCTTGTTCTCCTCATCCACCCCAAACGCCAGGCCCGCCGCCCCCGCCTCGTCGTCCAGCTTCACACTCACCTGAAACTCCACCGGCGCCTCCGGCACCTCCCGCTGCCACACACACAAGGCCCGCCCCCCAAAACCCTTCCCCGCCCCCTCCACCGACATCCGCCCCGACTTCTGCGTCCACCGCGCCCCGAAAAACGGCACCCACTCCGTCGGATTCAACGCCCCGATCGTCAGCCACCGGCTGATCGGCACCGTGTTCGGCTTCTTCAAAATCTGCCGCAACGCGTTCACCGGCATCGCAAACCCCAGATTCGCCGTCACCGCCGACTTCAACGTCATGATCCCCTGCACCCGCCCCTGCATGTCCACCAACGGACCCCCGCTGTTCCCCGGCTCCACCGGAATCGCCACCTGGATCATCTCCACCTGGTCAAAATCCCTCCGCGCCGACACCACCCCCTGCACCACACTGTGATCCAGCCCGTGCGGATTCCCAATCGCCACCACCGGCGTCCCCGGCCGCAACGCATCCGAATCCCCCAGCGCCAGCGGCGCCAGCTTCTCCGCCTCAATCCGCACAATCGCCAGATCCAGCTTCCGATCCCACGCAAACACCTCCGTCACCTCGTAACTCTTCCCGTTCAACAACTGCACCGACATCGGCCGCGCCTCCCCGATCACATGCAAACTCGTCGCAATCAAACCATCCGCCGAAATCACAAAACCCGCCCCCACCCCATCCTGCTTCCCGTCCCGCCCGAAATGCGTCACCACCACCACCGACTTCCGCGTCTCCTCCGCAATCTCCTCCACCGTCTTCCCCGCAGTCGCCTTCGCCCCCTTCCCCGCCTTTTCCCCCTTCCCCTCCGCCGCACCCACCCAACCCGCCGCCGCCACCACCGCCACCAGCACCGATCCCACCAAACGCCAAACACCTCCCACACCACCTGAAACCTTATTCTTCATGGTCCTAGACACATAGCGGACCCACCCCCCAGGGTCAAGCAACCCCCTCCTCCCCGTCGCCCTCCCCAAAACATCAATCTCCGCTCCTTGCGCTTTGAGCTTTGAGCTTTGAACTTTGAGCTTTGAACTTTGACCTTGGCTCTTTGCGCTTCCCGCCCGCCCCGCCACTCCCTATAGTTCGCCCCCGTTTGAGCAAACCCTGAAAACGAAACTGAACATGAGCAACATTACCGAAATCCAGGCCCGCGAAATCCTCGACTCCCGCGGCAACCCCACCGTCGAAGTGGACGTCCATCTCGCCAGCGGCGCCGTCGGCCGCGCCGCCGTCCCCTCCGGTGCCAGCACCGGCGAACACGAAGCCATCGAACTCCGTGACGGCGACAAAAAACGCTTCCTCGGCAAAGGCGTCACCAAGGCCGTCGCCAACGTCACCACCAAGATTGCCCCCGCCCTCATCGGCCTCGACTCCCTCGACCAGCTCACCATCGACCGCGCCATGCTCGCGCTCGACGGCACCGAGACCAAATCCAAGCTCGGTGCCAACGCCATCCTCGCCGTTTCCCTCGCCAACGCCAAGGCCGCCGCCACCCTCCTCGGCCAGCCCCTCTTCAAATACCTCGGCGGACCCAACGCCAAAGTCCTCCCCGTCCCCATGGCCAACGTCATCAACGGCGGCGCGAACTCCGACGCCCCCATCGACTTCCAGGAATTCATGGTCATGCCCCACGGCTTCGCCACCTTCAGCGCCGGCCTCCAGGCCATCACCGAAATCTTCCACGCCCTCAAAGGCGTCCTGAAGAAAAAGGGACTCAGCACCGCCGTCGGCGACGAGGGCGGCTTCGCCCCGAAACGGGAAAGCGCCGACGCCGCCCTCGACGCCATCGCCCAGGCCGTCAAAGACGCCGGCTACAAACTCGGCAAAAACATCTTCCTCGCCCTCGACGTCGCCAGCTCCGAATTCTACACCGGCAACGAAACCTACGTCTTCAAGAAGAGCACCGGCCAGAAACTCACCGGCGACGAACTCGTCGAATTCTACGCCCGCCTCTGCGCCAAATACCCCATCGTCTCCATCGAGGACGGCTGCGCCGAAAGCGACTGGAAAACCTGGAAAAAACTCACCGACAAACTCGGCGCCACCACCCAGCTCGTCGGCGACGACCTCTTCGTCACCAACGTCAAATTCCTCCAGCGCGGCATCGACACCGGCACCGCCAACTCCATCCTCGTCAAAGTCAACCAGATCGGCTCCCTCACCGAAACCCTCGACGCCGTCGAACTCGCCCAGACCAACCGCTACACCGCCGTCCTCTCCCACCGCTCCGGCGAGACCGAGGACGCCACCATCGCCGACATCGCCGTCGCCACCAACTGCGGCCAGATCAAGACCGGCTCCCTCAGCCGCACCGACCGCACCGCCAAATACAACCAACTCCTCCGCATCGAACAACTCCTCGGCAAAAACGCCGTTTACGCCGGCACCTCCGCCCTTCCCAAAGGCCGCTAAACCCGCCGCCCGCCGGGCGAACCTTCACCACCCGGGAGCCCCACCAGCTCCCGGGTTTTTTCATTCATCCATCCCCCCGCCCCCCATTTGGACTGCGGTGACTCGTCACCGCTTTCCCGCAGGCGACTTGTCGCCGTCGCACACCCATGCAGCCCCCATCCCGCCCGCGTGCCCCCACCAGCGCGAGCCACGAACGCCCCCCTCCTCACGGTACGGCGCGGTGCCCCCACCGCGCCGCCAAACCTCCGCCACCGCTCCCGCGCACGCCACCGCGCCCACGCACCCTCACCGCCTACCCCCGCCCGGCTCCACCAACACCGGCTCCACCCCCCGCCGCACCCGCACCCATCCCCCC
>CAZUUP010000256.1:0-8070 GCA_964623105.1 uncultured Akkermansia sp. | reverse complement strand
TGACCTGCTGCCTGCGCCAGCTCACCAGCCCGGTCGAAAAAGAACGCGCCACCGCCGCCAAGGCGCTCGAGTTTTTCATCCGTCAAGCCGACGATCCGCCATCGGCCGCCGCCACCGGCCTCGCAGCCCTGGCGGCTGCGCTGCGCGATGCGAGTGCAACGGTGCGCCGCGCCGCCGCCAACTCGATCGAACAACTCCTTGCCGACGATTTCCCGCTCCCAAAAACCGCCCGCCCGGCGCTCGAAGCAGCGCTCGCCGACCGCGACGAACTCGTCCGCAAGCGAATCGCCAAGATCCTCAAACGCGCGGCCCGCACCAACTGAGCACGGCCGCGAACACCTACGCCATCCACGTCCATGAGCGCCTCACCCGACCTCGCCGCCGAAATGTCCCGCGCCGCCACTGACGCTGTAACCCAGGCTCAGACCACCCATGGCGTCACGCTGGACTACTCGCGCGCGTCCATTCCCAAGCTCGAAGCCATCCTCGGAAAAATCCACGACCAATACACCAGCCGCGGCCTGCTCGGGCGTCTCCTTCGCCGCCCGCCCACACGCGCTGACCTGCGCGGAGCGGCGCTGCTCTACGGCGGTTATCTCGGCGAAGTGCTCCGCAAGTCGCTCAACGGCGCCTGGGAAATCTCCGAAGGCATCCCTGCCGTAAGCAACTCCAAGGGCACCGTCTATCCCGTGGACAAAGCTTTCAAACGCATGGTGAACGGCCCCGAAGACAGCGTGGACTTCTTCTTCGCCCGCGCCTTGGAACATCTGAAATGAGCGCGCCTGGAAAGTTTCAATCACCCCACCCACGCCACGCACCACCAACAAGCGCTTGCTGACTCCCATGCCCCGCCGCATCGCCCTCAACCATCGCCTGATTTCCGAATGTTCCCCGTGATGTGAAGCCACGTCTCAACCTGCCAACCACCACCCCGTCAACCTCACCACCCAGCTATGCCCAAGAAATCCAAACCCACCGCCGCCTTTTTTGATGCCGAAGAAGAAGGCGTCTGTCCGCCCCTCAAACCCGCGATGATCCGCGCGGCCGAAAAAAGCCTCGGCTACCGGCTCCCCGCCGCCTACCTCGAACTGCTCCAAACCTGCAACGGCGGCTATCTCCAACGCAGCGTCTTTCCCACCACCCTGTGCCCGCGCTGGGCCGACGACCACGTCGCCTTCGAAGTTGTCATGGGCATCGGCGGCGAGGAAGGCATCGACAGCGATGTCGGCAGCCAATACTTGATCAAGGAGTGGAGTTACCCGGACGTCGGCGTCGTGATCTCCTCCGACGGTCCCACCGCCTTCCTCCTCGATTACAGCCAATGCGGCAAACAAGGCGAACCCCGCGTCATCTGGGTCGATGTCGAAACCGGGAAAAAGAAACCGCCCTACGTCGCCGTCCTCGCCCCGGACTTCGCGACCTTCCTGAAACAATTGCGGGAACCCAGCGACGACTAGCCGCTCACAAGTCCGTCACAGTTCCGACACGCACCGCTGTCAGTCATTCACCGAGCCAGGTCCTCGCCAATCGCCATGGAAGAAGCCGTTTATCTTTGCACCTGGAGCCTGTCCCCGGAGGGCTACCGCCTGTGGATCAAACAGCGCCCGGCAATCACAGGCGAAGGCGTCACCTTTTCCGAGGCGCAGGATAAATTGATCACCGCCATCCAAGACTCCGGCGGGGCCATTCGGGCCGTCTTGGAATTCGATCCGCCACCGCCGAAGTCCGCGTTCGAACTGTCGTTCTCCAGCCCGGAACTGTGCCTGATCACTGGCGACGATAGCTTCGAAACCGACACCCTCCATGCGCGCCCCTCCGAATCCCCGGCCGAACGGCACCAGCGTCTGGCCGAGATCGACACCTTCTTCCAGGCGCCCGTCTGCCGGAAATGCAAATACCCGCCGAAGCCCCGGAGCGACCGGCCGCTTCCCCTCAAATTCGCACCGGGCCGCTGCAACGGTGCCATCGGTTTCATCGGACACGAAGGCGGCGCCATGATCCAGCTGTGGAGCGAATCCCTTCTCGACCTGCTGACCTCGGACGAGCGGCGCGGCCTCCTGCTGCGTCCCGTCGTGCGCCCGGGACGCGCCCGGAAATTCTACGAACTGACCGGCCCCGCAGGCCCGCCGCTGGTCGCCGTGGCGGGATTGCAGCTCAGCGGCTGGCGCTGTGCGCTCTGCGGACATCGCACCTGGGGCTACTGGCTTGATGGCCTGGCCACCCACTCCTTCATCGCGCGTTCCGATCTTCCCACCGAATTGCCCGGCATCTTCACCGTGGGCCAGCCACCAGAAGTCCAGTTGGTCGCAACCGCCGCCCGTTGGAAAACGATGGTCGGCCGCCCCGGAACCCGCGGCCTCGTCAGTCGCCCCCTCGGTGTGGCCCCCGACCACCTCGTAATCCGCGATCCCCTCCTGCCCATCTACGAAACCGGACATCGGCCGCGCCTTCCCTGATCGACACCAGAGCCTGCTCCACCTCCCAACCCACCATCCGCCGCGACACAGCGCGCTCCACTTCCTTGTCCCGAACAACGCGTCCCCATTTTTCCGCCCCCTATTTTTCTGCCATTCACCCCGTCCCCTCAAACGACTCCCTTATCTTCTCCATCCCCTCCCCCGCCCCGAGCATCACCATCAACTTGATCCGCGCCTTGTGACTCGGCGTCATCCCGCCGAGGATCGCCCCCAGTTTCCGAAACTGCTTCCCCGCCCCCGCATACGCATACGTATCGAGCACCCGCCCGCGCGGACACCGCGACGTCAGCACCACCGGAATCCCGCTCCGCACCGCCCCCTCGACCTCCGCAATCGCCGTCACCGGCGCATTCCCCCGCCCCAACCCCTCGATCACCAACCCGCGCAATCCACCCTCCAGCGCATACCGGATCATCCGCCCATCACTCCCCGCCGACAGCTTCACGATCTCCACCCGCTCCTCCAGCGCCCTGACCGCCGCCACATGCTCCCGCGCCGCGCGCCTTCGCGTCACGATGATGCGATCCTTGTCCACAATTCCCAACGCCCCGAAATCCCGGCTCTGAAATGTATCCACCGATTCCGTGTGCGTCTTTGTCGCCTCCGCCGCCGCGAGCAACTGATCATTCATCACCACCAGCACCCCCAACCCGCGCGCCGCCGGCTCCACCGCCACCCGCACCGCCGACCGCAGATTCGCCGGCCCATCAAACCCCAGCTCCGACCCGTTCCGCATCGAACCCACCAGCACCACCGGCTTCTCCGAATCCAGCACCAGATCGAGCAAATACGCCGTCTCCTCCAGCGTGTCCGTCCCGTGCGTGATCACCACCCCCTGCACCGTCGCGTCCGCCAGTTGCGCCTCCACCACCCGCGCCAGTTCGAGCATCCGCGCCGGAGTCATGTGCGGCCCCGCCACCCGTGCAAACTCCACCACCCTCACCGCCGCGAACTTTTCCAACCCCGGCACCAGCGCCAAAATCTCCTCCCCCGACAAGGCCGGCACCGCCCCGCCCGCCTGCGCATCCACGCGCATCGAAATCGTCCCGCCCGTAAACACCACCGCAATCCGCGGCCTCGCCATGTCAGTCATGCCCGCAGCTTTCACGCCCACGCCCGCAGCGCCAACAAAATTCCCGGTCCTCACGACTCCGTCCTCGCTGGCCGGGACCGGCAGGCCACTGGAGAAATTCTTCGAGCCACCGACCAACCACAGACGCATCGAAATCCGACAGTATGCCGCCTGACGGAACGCTTCCCCGCACACCCGTTCCATCGGTATCTTCTCCGCAAATTCATCGCATCGTTCCACCTCCCAAACACGCGGCCCGTTTCGTACTCGTCCCCGCGTCCCGACCGAGTACAATACGTTCAACTCCAAACCACCATGAAAACCTCCACCAACAACCGTTGTCGCATTGTTCTCACCGGCGGACCCGGCGGCGGCAAGACCACCGCCGCCGACCTTTTCCGCCGCGAAATCGGCGAGCGGGTCGTCATTGTTCCCGAGGCCGCCACCCTGCTTTTCTCCGGCGGCTTCCCCCGCACCGAGGAACCCACCGCCATCCACGCCGCCCAACGCGCCATCTTCCACGTGCAACGCAACCTCGAAGACGTTCAGTCCGCCCTCTATCCCGAACGCATTCTCCTCTGCGACCGCGGCACGGTGGACGGCGCCGCCTACTGGCCCGGCGAACCCCATCATTTCTTCGCCGCCGTCGGCACCACCCTCGAACAGGAACTCGCCCGTTACGACGCCGTCATCTTCTTCGAAACCGCGGCCGCCGGCGGCCTCAGCATCGATGACGGCAACCCCATCCGCACCGAAAGCAACCAGAAAGCCGTCGCACTCGACACCCGCCTGCGCGCCCTCTGGTCCCAGCACCATCGCTTCATTCTCGTCCCGCACAACGTCTCGTTCTTCAAGAAAATCTCCTTCGGCCTCGCCGTCCTCGACGGCATGGTTTCCGAGGTCAAGAACGGCCACTCCCACCGCACCACCCCGACCGCTCGGAAACCACGCAAACCATCCCGTTGAAATCCGCCCCCGCTTCCCCACCCCCCCAATCCCCCCCCCCCAAAACAACGGCCCGAAACCCCGCGGCGGCGGCGGGCCCGGCGGCCCCCGCCCCCCGGGCCCGCCAAACCCGCCCGGCGGACCCTTGCGAAAAAAACTCGCGTCCGGCGTGCCGCGAAACTGCCGCGGGATGAACGGAAATTCCCCCGTCAACACATAGTGGTAACTGCCCTCCGGAAACTCCGGCGTCACCCCAAACCGCCCGTTGCACTCGTCCAGATCCCCCGCACCCGCAACAAACTCGAAGTCCTGCACAAACGACCCATCATGCTTGCCGCCCGGGCCCGAGGACCGCGTCCCTGCCTTCACCTGGTAACTCGCCTTTAGTCGCTTGATTCCGGACTTCGTATTCGCCGCATCCACGTATCCCCACGGCCCGTAAATGGGGAAACCATCCGCTGCCCAACCCACCAGCACCATCCCGGGTTTGCCACCCGTCAATCGGTCCAGCAACCCCGTCGGCAAACCGTGATAATGATACGCGCCATCGGGCTGCACATGCGCGTTGTTCTGGTCCACCCCGAGATTTCGCGGCCCCGTCAGCGGTTCATACTGCCAACCCGATGCCCGATCATTGTTCCACCACTCCGCTGCGCCGGGATCGAAGACCACCCCGTTCACCGCCACCCCAAACGGATGCATCCGCAAAGCCGTCGGCCGTTCCGCAATCACCGGCTTCAGCGGCATCCGGAAAACATACGCCTGCGCCCCAATCCGGTTCGGATTGTTCCGGTTCGGGAAATGCCCCGCAGCATGATCCGGCAATCCGTTCGCACGGATCACCCGCTGTCCGCCCTCGATGCGGATCTCCACCTGGTTCGTCAACGCCGCCGGCGCCGCCCCACCCAGGCCCCGCGTCAACAGCAACGCCGCCGCCACCACCCAATTCAAACGCGCACCCAGGGAACTTATTGTGCCCACGCAACCCTCCCCCGCCATGGTCGTTGATTTCATCACCCGACATGACCCTGTTTTCCCCTTCCTGACAAGCACCGCCGCCAACCCAGCCCCGCTCCCGGTTGGCACACCGTCCCCGCCCATTCCGTGCGATGGCTTTTCCCTTTCCCGCCTTCGCAGCACGGTCATAATCCCGGCATGAATTCCACCCTGCATCGCCCCCTGGCGACCGCCATGGTCGCCCTTCTCCTGCACCTTCTCGCATTCGCAGCGCCCGCGCTCGAACTGGTTAAAGACGGCAAACCAGTCGCCACCATCGTCACCAGCCTGCCCGAGGAAGCTTTCGCCACCACCCCCGCCAAACCCGTGCGCGGCGCCAAAAAGGCCGCCCCCCTCGCGGCCGCCGATGCCGAGGAAGCCGCCGCCGTGAAACTCCTCGCCGAATGGATTCGCAAGATCACCGACGCCGAACTCCCCATCACCCAGAAAGCCCCCGCCGGTTCCCCCGCCATTTACGTCGGCCGCGCCGCCGTCGCCGCCGGTCTCAAGCTCGATGACATCCCCAGCCCCAGCCGCGAAGGCATCCGCATCGTCGCCGACGCCAACCGCATCCTCCTCGCCGGCCAGACCGAGTCCGCCACCTACCGCGCCGTCGCCCGCTTCCTCGAGGAACTCGGCTGCCGCTGCTTCATGGACGGCCCCCTCGGCGAAGTCTTCCCCCGCACCCCAACCCTCACCGTCGGCAACCTCAACCTCACCGAGAAGCCCGGCCTGCACTGGCGCAACCCCAAAGGCCCCTCCTGGCGTTCCCCCAACTGGCGCCAGTGGAACGGCGCCGGCGGTGACGCCATCGGCCACAGCCACTCTTGGGGCGGCTACATCGCCAAAGACCTCTTCGACCAGCACCCCGAATACTTCGCCCTCGGCGCCGACGGCCAGCGCAAACGCGGCGACTGGCTCTGCACCTCCAATCCCGGCGCCCGCAAATACTTTGCCGAACGCCTCATCGCCGCCATCCAGGCCGGCAACCGCAACCCTTCCATCTCCCCGCCCGACGGCCGCGGCTACTGCCAGTGCGCCCCGTGCAAGGCCCAGGACGACCCCACCATCATCGAACCCTCCAGCGGCACCGTCTCCATCTCCTCCCGCTACGCCGACTTCTTCGATGCCGTCGCCCGCCAGGTCGCCACCGTTCACCCCGACTCCATCCTCAGCTTCTACTGCTACGCCGACTACACCCAACCCCCCGCCTCCAAACGCAAACTCTCCCCCAACCTCTGCGCCGTCATCGCCCCCATCCGCTACTGCCGCCTCCACGAAATCGGCCACACCGGCTGCGCCAGCCGCGAACAAGCAGTGAAAATGATCGACGGCTGGGCCGCCATCTCCAGCCGCATCGGCTACTACAACTACATGTACAACCTCGCCGACGCCACGCTCCCCTTCTTCAAATTCACCGCCTGCGCCAAAGAATTCCCCTGGCTCCACGAACGCGGACTCACCCACATGACCATCGAGGTGCTCTCCAACTGGCACATCTACGGCCCGCAAATCCACCTCAGCCTCCGCCTCGCCTACGACCCCAAAGCCGACGCCAAGGCCATCATGGAAGACTACTGGCTCAACTTCTACGGACCCAAAGCCGCACCCCACATGAAAGCATACTGGATGGGCATCGACGCCGCCCTCAATCGCCTTCCATCCCACGCCGGCTGCTTCTTCGGCCTCCAGCAAATCTACACCCCCGAATTCCTCAAACAATGCTCCGCCCACCTCGCCAGCGCCGCCGCCGCCGCCCGCGGCGACACCACCCACGAACAACGCGTCGCCCTCCACACCGAAGGCTTCCAAAGCGCCGTCGAATACCGTCGCATGTGCGAACTCCTCAACCACGGCGACTTTGCCGGTGCCAAAACCCAGCTCGAATCCACCAGTAAACGCCTCGCCGACCTCTCCGCCAAAGGCTGGGTCAACCCCGAATACCACACCTCCTACCTCAACCGCTTCCTCAGCAAAACCATCCACCAAGGCGCCGCCCTCCTCACCCCGCCCAATCAACTCCTCCACGTCCTCCCCGACCCCTGGCGTTTCACCTTCGACGACGCCGACAAAGGCAACGACCTCGGCTTCCACACCGCCGCCTTCGACGACTCCAAATGGGCCACCGTCGCCACCCTCGACCGCACCCTCGATTCCCAAGGCTTCGACCGCAACACCATCTTCTGGTACCGCACCAAATTCACCGCCCCCGCCGACGCCAAAAAACTCTCCCTCTTCTTCGGCGAAGTCGATGGCGCGAGCGAAGTTTACATCAACGGCAAACGCGTCGATATCGTCTGGCCCGCCCCGCCCGCCACCCCTGCCGCCGCCAAAGCCCCCGCCAAGAAAACCCCCGCCAAAGCCGCCGCCCCGCCCGCCGCACCCAAGCCTCCCACCCCCGGCGCCCGCGAAGGCCAGGCCAAAGCCCGGCAACCCTTCGAAATCGATATCACCCCCGCCTTCAAACCCGGCGAGAACACCCTCGCCCTTCGCGTCGATCACTCCCGCATCACCGAACTCTCCCTCGGCGGCATCCTCCGCCCCGTCCTCCTCGTCAAAAAACCGGAATGACCGGCAACA